>JAOZLN010000011.1 GCA_029934845.1 Candidatus Sabulitectum sp. | reverse complement strand
CCCGGGATCGAGAGATTCGGGCACTTAGTGAGGCAATGGAAGAGCTGAAGCTTTCAAGTAGTACTGTCATTTCTCTTCATGATGAAGAAACAATTGAAACATATAGCGGTAAGATAGACATAATTCCAGCATGGAAGTGGTTACTGAGAAATGAGGATATTCCTGCTGAGAGGCAGGTCTGAAAAACAATCTAAGAACAATTGAAGCAATTCGCTGTTCTGCCATTTTGGGCTTCCTGCCCAGGAAGCGGCACTTCCTGCTTTTCTGCGGATTGACAATAACTGGATAAACATATAACTTATATATACAAGTATTGCATATCGCGTATGGCAGAGCTGGTTGTGGATTATGAGAGGTGAAAAGTGACAACGCAGATGATTATCAGGGTTGATCAAGGCTTGAAGAACAAGGTAAGCCAGTTGGCAAAGGCTGATGGGAAGAACCTTAGTGAACTGGTCAGGGAGCTGTTGCAGAGATATACAAGGGAACGGAACATGAGTGCCTATATCGATAATCTCTGGGACAGCATCGGAAATAACCTGTCCGAAACTGATGTATCAGAGGTTGATATTTCTGAAGCGATCAAGCAGGTACGGTCACGGAATGCGTAGGGTTGTTCTGGATACAAACGTGTTTGTCTCTTCGTTCTTTGGTGGTGTTCCCAGGGAGATAATTGATTTATGGAAAACTGGTGAGATCACAATTTGCCTTTCACAGGAAATCGTAGAGGAGTATCTGGAGGTGCTGAGCAGATTAGGCTTGAAGAACCAGAAGGAATTCGAGAATTTAACCAAGCTATTCGCAGAGGGCTACAACTCTGTTTACACCGCCAGTACACCCCATCTTGAAGTTGTTTTGGATGATCCTGACGATAACAAGTTTCTGGAATGTGCTGTTGCACTGAACTGCAAAACCATTGTCTCGGGAGATAGACATCTGAAGGATATAAGAAAGTACATCGATATTGAGATTCAATCACCGAGAGAATTCATCGATTGTTATCACACGACTGAATGAACGGCATATACAGAGGACTATTTATGAATAGAAGAAGATGAATCTGCCTGTTTCATTATACTTTAATGCTATTGTACTGCTGACACTTATGACTGGTTGTGAGGGAGAAAATACTGAGCAGTCCTGCGCTGATCAATTTTTTCTTCCAGTAGATACTCTTCAGGTTGTTTTTGAGATCGGTGAAGAAATAGGCGATTCCACCAACACCTTTTGGTCCATAGCCGCTGCAGCAATTGATAGCCAGGGTAGAATATTTGTACTCGACGATATTGGTACCTGCGTGAAGGTTTTTGATTTTCAGGGGAATTATCTCCAGCAGGTTTCAAGGAGGGGCGATGGCCCCGGTGAGCTCGCGCGGCCTAAAGGTTTGACAGTACTACCGGATGGCAGGCTTGTTATTGCCGAGTCTAACAAATGCGGGTATGTAGTTTTCGATGATTCACTTGAGTTTGTGGAGGAAATTGGTTTGTGGGCTAATAATTCTCCTTATGGAATATCGGCCATGTCCAACAGCAAGATGGTGGTTTGCAGGTATGACGAAGACCCAACGAATGATTTCATTCGTCATACCGTGACAATATGCAACTGGGGTGAGGAGGGTTGGGAAACACTGCTATGGAAGGACTCCATGGAGGCCAGTCCTGATCTATATTCAAATGCATCTGAAGAAATTATTTTTGTCGTATTCAACAAACTCAACACTTCCTCTGACGGAAATGGAAATACATACTTTACACCACCTGATCCATTTGAATACAGGGTTATAAGTTGGGACTCCAGCGGTGTTGAGATACTCAATTTCACTAGAGATGTACTTCCCGTCGAAAAAACACCGGAAGAGATTGCCGGTGAGATAAACAACATGAATGCCTACTATCGCTTTCTAAGTGGCGGCAGACCTCCCCATTTTGAGTTTCATCCTGCAATCTACAAGAACCTGACCGGTGATGTGGGAATAGGACCCGACGGAAACCTATGGGTAAGCCTTGGAACACGTAGAGAATTATTCTTTGATATTTACGATTTAAATGGTAGCCTTCTTCGCCATGCTGTTTTTCCTGAGCTCAGCAGCTGTTGGAACACAGAAATTACAGAGCATGGGATACTGGCATGGGAACTGGATCCACTGGATGGTTATCAGAAATTGTACTTTTTGAATTTGTGACCTGGTTTCCATTAAGAAGCTCATTTGAAATTAATTTCGTTAGGAGTGTGAGGTGCGAAAGGTAACAATTCTTCCTTTATGCATATTTCTGCTCATTTCATGTTCCGTGAGTGAAGAGGACAATTCTTTGCTTGTTGCGGAGGATTCCACACAGTACGACCTTCACTGCAATGGCAATGGTTACTTCTCGGCTGTACAGAGGCGTACCGGTACAATTTTCGGGTACAGGGTCTGTGCTGTGAATTTGTAATGAAAGTTTTCCACCAGGTAATAAGATAGATAGAGATTGTTAACGGCGTGGGGTTACAGCAGCTTGCCGGAGAACTCGCTGGCGTTTCTTACAAAAACAACCGACTGCAGACCTTCAGAAAGCTCAATGAGTTTTTTGGTGTATTTATGCTCTTGGCCGCTATCCGGTATCATCAACCCCATGAATGTGATATCAGCCTTACTGCTGTTATTTCTAATAACTTCTGCTATGGTTGCCCGGGCGCTGTTTACAATAACTTCTACTTCAGCCTTGATCCTTACGGAGCGTATTGTCTCTGAAAGGTATTGCTCCAGTTTGTTTTTGCCGGCGTCATCTTTAACAATTGACCTAAGCGTAATTCTGGCTTCTCTCCACATGGGGTTCATGCGCAGCAGGTGTGCCAGAAGAAGCATAAGGTCTCCGTTGTTCTCCATTCCGCCCCACCAGATGTCTATCTGCCTGAAATGACCTCTGTTTTTCAAGTCAGTCAGTTTTGTGATGATCGTGCTTCTGCCAATGGTGGATATTGTACGCATGATCATGATCAATAGGTCCAGCTCGATGTCATCATTGGGCCATCCGAACATCACTGTGTTTGAACGGAGGTGTCCAACACCGTTGATCTGAGCCACATCAATTGCTCCCTGGATGAAATCAGGTGACACATTTACCTCGCAGAAAGCAGATATGTTATGGGCTGAAAGAGCTTTTCTCATGTTTGATTCCATCTCTTCAATATCAATATCTTCTCTGCTGAGTCTACCCTCGTAAATCCGGCAAACGCTTACAACACCCATTTTCTGGTTGAAACAGGTTGCCAGATAGACCATGTCGATCTCTTTTTCTATTTCCTCGGTAAATACGGTAATGTTTGGACGCCAGTTTCTGGGGTCGATGCTGTGTCCCTCAAGCTTGATCAAGGCATGTCTTGTGAGGGCAAACCAGAACCCTGCTCTTACATCACCCCACCGTTTACCAAGAGATTTCCGGCGAAGCATGATGTAGATGATCACTTCGATCAGAATTGCTGCCAGGCAGGCAAGAGGATTGAGCAGAAGCATCACAAATATTGCACCCAGGGAACCCAGTATTGATACATACCATGGTACATTTATAGTGGGTCTGTATGAAGGATCACGGACCAGTTTCTCTATTGCAGCGCTGAAATTTATGACAACATAGAGGGAAAGAAAAAGAATTGTTACGAACTGAGCCACTGCATTCAGAGAACCAAGAAGAACGGCAGCCAGAGCTATGATACCTGTTATCCAGGTGGCAATTGTCGGTTGGCCCCTGCTTGAAAGGCGGGAAAAGATTTTCGGAGCAAGTCCGTCTTCAGAAAGAGCCTGCAGAACTCTGGGCCCGGTAAGAATACTGCCGAATGCCGATGAAAGAATAGCACCCCACATGCCGGCAAAAATAAGAACACTTCCCAGGAAGGCTGTTGTGGTCCAGGCTTTAACTCCCGGAGTTGCAAGTTCTTCAAAACTTACAGAGTTGGTGGTTGAGAAAATCACAGGAATGAGAACATAGATAACTGCTCCGGTAAGAACTGCAAGAAGTGTGCCTCGCGGAATGCTTTTGCTGGGGTCTTTTAAGTCGCCGCTCATTCCAATGCCTGCAGTAAATCCGGTAACAGCAGGGAAGAAGATTGCAAAGACGTACCAGAAGCCCTGGTGTGCGGTTCTGTAAGTTGATACCATTTCGGGTGTTCTGAAACCGGAGGAAACCGCACCGATGATAAGCGCAACAATTGATACTGCCACGGCAATCATTATTGGTATTTGTAACTTAAGCGCCATAGAGGCACTTTTCCCGGAAAGGGCTGTAACAACAATTATGACGGCGGCAGCAACAAGAGGAACTGTGTATTCAGGTACTGGTCCTATCCACCTGGTCATTATTAGAAGAACTCCCTCTGCAAGTCCGAAGCTGTAGAAGGTTAAACTTAAGGTTCTGCAAAGGTACAGTGGAATGCCTATTGCTCCGCCGAATTCAAGACCGAGACTGTGAGATATCATGTAATATTCACCACCTACACCAATTCTGATGTTAGTGGCTATGGCAGAGGCACTGAGCCCGGTGATGAATGTTATGGAACTTGCTATCAAAACGATCAGGATGGTCTGGGGAAGACCCAGGTTACCAACTACCCATCCGATTCTGAGGTAAAGAACAAGACCGAGGATGGTTAGTACGCTGGGAGTGAACACCCCAAGAAAAGTACCAAATTTAGGAGCTGTTTCTACATCTGAACTACTCAATTAAACCCCATTGAACTGTTTCAGGAAACTGCATTTCCGTAATAAAAAGGCATAAATTAGGCTACATCAATAAGTTGTACTGTAATTGTGAATGCTGAGTATACGATAGAAGAGCGAAAAAACCTATCCTGATCTTTCAGCCGATCTCCACTCTTCCCACCGGGGCGAGGTACACTACAAACTCATCCTTCCCGTCCAGTTTCAGCAGGTTATCAACTTTCTCCTGTGAGTATGCTGCTATTGCCACAGTGCCCAGGTTCAGACTCTCTGCTGCAAGATACAAATTTTGACACACATGACCTGCGTCAAGAAGCATTGCTTTGTGTGATTCTCCCTTGTACCGCCACTCTCCCAGGTAAGGCTTACAGGCCCAGAAGAAAACTACAGGAGCGTTGCCCACGAAGCTTTGACCAACAGCAGCCTCGGTGAGCTTGTTCTGTACTTCAGTAACATTGAACAGAAACACAAGATTGTGATTCAGGCTGGAGTACCGGTAAATACCCTGTTCAATTCCCGTAACATTATTGATGGCCAGGTAGGTTTCGAAGGGGTGTCTTGCACCTGCCGAAGGAACTGTGCGAATAGTAACTGTTCCTGTGTTTCCGTATGCCGGAATAGCTTTCTTGATTCCTTGAGTGGCCCACAGCATGTAGGATAATTCCCCAGTAGAGATTGCTTCATCAGTATACTTTCTTCTGCTTCTTCTTTCCAGGATGCATCTGGATATGTCTGATTTTACCGGTGTTATGCCTGGCTCAGGCAGAGGTATGACTTGTGCATCTTCAGGTGTTTTGATCTCAACAGCCGGCGGCTCTACTCCCATGTTTTGATCAGATTCTTCGTCAGCAAAAGTCCTGGAATCGAAATGGGATTTCATCATTTCTCTGTTCTTCTTCCATTCTTTCATGATATCTCCTTTGTGCAAGCAATATGAGCTGAATTCACAACTGAAACAATTGATGCAAATTTGGAATCAAAACCAAAAAGAATTAGTATCATGTGTACATACCGAAAGGAGAACCATGAGCGCATCGGAAAAAGATACTCTTCATATGCTTGCCATTTTTCATTATGTAATTGCGGGGCTTATTGCTCTTGCTGCATGTATCCCTTTAATTCATCTGACTATCGGTCTTTCGTTGACCGCAGGAGCCATCGCGAGTGAAGAGCCTGTGATGGGGGTTGCGGGAGCTTTTTTCGCCCTTATTGCAAGCTTGATAATTCTTGTAGGCTGGGGGCTGGCGTTTTTTGTTTTTCTTGCAGGTAAGAACCTTGACAGACAGACGAAGTATCAATTCTGCATGATTGGCGCAGGCGTGCTTTGCATATTTATGCCACTTGGTACTATTCTTGGTGTTTTTACGCTGGTCACGCTTCAAGATGACTCTGTGAAAGCCATGTTTAACAGTAACGATGCGCAAGGTACTGAAGAACTGCCGGTGGAATCTGTACAGGAGGGTTAGTTTTTTTCTGATTCCCCTGAGAGGTCAGGATATATGATCTTGGCACATTCAGGGCAGATCCCATGGCTCAATTCTGCGGTGATTTCCTGACGTATGTAGTCTTCCATTGATATCCAGCTGTCCTCTTCTTGTCCGTTTGCAGGTTTAATTTTTATACGCCGGCAACTGGCACAGACCGGAATGAGTCCTTCCAGTTTCTGAACCTTGTTCAGTGCAGTTTGAAGCTCTTTGATCAGCTCCTGATTTTTCTTTTCAATATTCTTTCGATAATCAATTTCTTCTTTTGCTGAACTGAGCTGTTCCCTCACATCGGCAACCTCACGAAGAATAGACAAAACCGGGCGACTGGTAATTGTTATGTCTGACTGTTTGTTCTGCCATGTGATGTAAAGGTAAAGCAGAGGGAATGCAAATATTGATATTACCAATCTGCTTACCATGGTTCCCTGCATAATGCTTAGATACCATGGAGTTCCAAGAAAAGCACCTGTAGTGAACAGCAGAACATCCAGCCACATTACACCAAGCAGTGTAACAAAGGCTCTTGTCCAGAGTTTTACTCGAAAATGTGGTTTACCAAGGAATTCCCACACTACTGCAAGAAAGACCAGGTCAAGGATTGTTACAATTACAGATGCGGAGTTTATCCTGAGGCAGGGAACAGGAACGCTTAACAACTGTTGTGCTCCGGATAAGCCTGTTTGAAAATGCAGTATTCCAGCCACCAGAGGAACCAGTATTGATACTCCTGCAACGGTAAATATGGCCGGTCTGGTTGCCACCGGTCCGTCAAAAACATAAACCACAAAGATTCCAAGAAGAAGAGAAGTGTAGAATACAGTGGAGCCTACCATGAAGGTAATGCCAAACATCTCTACAGCTGCTCCGGCATCTGTCACCCATGACATTATTGCGGTAAGACCCCCGAGAAGGGCATAGAAGTAAGTAAGACCATGGCGTTTTCTTAATGAGTGTGTCCACAAAACCAGGAAGTAGACAATAAATGCTTCAGCAATAAGTATTATTAGTTCAATACTAATGGGCGTTCTCCTTGGAGTTCAGGTACACACTGTTCATCAGTCAAAGAATACTTGATCTTCCCTATCCCAACAACTGCATCTTTCGATTCAGGGACGATCTTACTTCTGTTTCTACCTGTAAGTGTTCGTGGTGAAAGAGCACTGATATGTCAGAGATCAAACTGGTTTGTGATCTTCCGCAGAAATCATTAGTTTAAAGCAAAGAAAAATGAACAATAATGGGCAGGGGGAAACCGTGAGCAATACAGACAAGGATACACTTCATATACTTTCAATCTTTCATTACATTCTGGCAGGAATCATTGCCTTGATTTTCTGCATACCGCTTGTACATCTGGCCATGGGTATAACCATGACGGTAGGTGGAGTTACAGAAAATGTTCCTGTTCTTGGAATTGTTGGAGCAGCACTTTCTGTAGTGATCGGCTTGATCATTCTGGCTGGCTGGGGCACAGCTGTGCTTGTTTTTCTTGCCGGTAAGAATCTGGACCGTCAGACCAGGTATCAGGTGTGTCTTTTTGGAGCTGGAGCTCTTTGCATATTCCTGCCACTGGGAACAGTTCTTGGAGTTTTTACACTTGTAACTCTCCAGGGTGATTCCGTAAGGGAATTGTTTGACCGTAACGAGGTCGGTGTACTGGCAGAATTACCACCTGATTCAAAACCCTCTGAGTGAATTAGTTAGTTTAATCCTACCCTACCCTGCACGCTGGATATGAATGGAGTTCCATGAAAAGAACCATTGCTGCGCTGTTGCTGGGCTGTCTTTCTTCTTTTGCAGGACAGCTTACTTACATTGTTGATTTTCAGGATGATGTGATGACTGAATTCAGCCACCTTGGGTATTCCAGAATCCGGTTGTCAAACTGTGAGTCGGCTGGATCGCCTGGAGAACCCATTCTTCCTGTAAGGGTTGTTTCTCTTGTTGTACCTTCTGGTGCTCAGAATGTTTCTCTTTCGGTAACGACTTCAGGCGAAAGAACTCTTGCAGTATCCGGTATTATCCAGCCAGTTGCTGTTCCAAGACCTTTCAGCGCTGTTGCCTCTTCTCTGCAGATCATCAACCAGGATCATTCAATCTATGGAGCCAATGAATTCTGGCCGGCTGATAGAGTTCAGAACATGAGGGTCGGCCACAAATCCGGGTATTCCATTGTTAGTTTCTTTTATTACCCATACAGGTATAACCCGGTTTCCAGACAACTTGAATTCACTGTATCGGCAGAGGTAACAGTAACCTGGAGCGATGGATCAACCCGTACCGCTTCTTCGGATCAGATAGAAAGTGCAGGGGAACAGCTCCGGGGATGGATTAACAATTATCAGGATATTCCTTGTTACAGCCCGGCATGCTCACCTGCTGGTTCCGATGCGGTTGATTACCTTGTGATCACTGCCAGCGATTATTCTGATTCATTTTCCGCCTTTGTGGCGTTTAAGAATTCCCAGGGAATCAGTACTGAACTTGTTGATATTTCTGATATTCTTCTGGGTACCTCCGGGTACGATGATGCAGAGAAACTCAGGAATTACATTATTGCCAGATATAATTCTGATGGAATTCAGCATGTGCTTCTTGCGGGAGATCAAAGTGTTATTCCTGTGCGGATGATAAATTTATCCTGTGAGGGTTATACTGATAATGTGCCTGTTGATCTTTACTTCAGTGATCTGGATGGAACATGGGATGCAAACGGGGATCATAATTACGGCCAGACAAACGACAGTCTTGATCTGTATGCAGATGTATCCGTTGGAAGAGTTTTGTTCGATACTGCCGGCGAAGCTGCTCTTTTTGTTGAAAGAACCATGATGTACGAAAACGCTCCTCCTTCCGGAGACTGGCAGACAACCGCAATGCTCTGCGGAGCGGGTTTGTTCCCGGGGTATACCGGTGCAAAGGTCTGTGATTCTATTGCCGTCAACCTTCCTTCCTCCTGGACTGTGAACAAGGCATACGAGACAGCAAAGTCTTCTGATGGCTTCACCACACCCATAGACATTATCAACAGTGGAACAAACTGGGTTCACTATGCAGGCCATGGAAATACGGGAGGTATTTACTGGCAGGGCTCGCCTTCATCCATGATGACTAATTCTATTGCCCAGGGCCTTACAAATGGGGATAAAGCAGGTATTCATCACAGCATTGCCTGCATGCCGGGGGCTTTCCACAATGGAGAGTGCTGCGCAGAAGCTCTTCTGCACAATGCAGGAGGTGGAGCTGTTTCAGTAATGTTTAATACCAGTTACGGCTGGGAGGGTAATCTTCCAGAAATGGGCGTGAGTGAATGGATGTGCGTCTATTTGACAGAAGAGGTTTTCGAGAACGGTAATTCATTTATCGGTGAAGCTTTTGCTACATCAAAAGACAGAAGAGTACCACTGTGGACCGGTGGGTACGACAGAGAACTGTACTGTATTCTAGACTGGCATGGTTTTCATGATCCAACACTGGTACCACTGGACGGATCCTCCGGGATAGAGGAGCCTGCAGAGGTGTTTGTTTTACCTGGTACAATTGCATTATCCGCTCCATACCCGAATCCCGTAACTGCCGGATCGTCTGTGTCTTTTGTCACTTCTTTTGCCGGCTCTGAAGGAATAATCTCAGTTCTTGATCTTTCCGGAAGGGTTGTCTGGAGCCAGAATCTTACCGGTTCCTGTACATTCGTCTGGAGCACTGGAAGTATTTCTCATGCAGTTCAACCGGGAATATATTTTGTTAGACTGGAGGCTGGATCAGCCACAGCTGTGAGTAAAGTCATAGTAACTAACTGAGTATTCAGTTATAAAACAAGAATCGCTTAATCCCATGACAAGGGGATTGTTCCGGTTGAAGGAAATGAGAAAACTGATACTGCATTGATATTGCAGCTTCGGCTGGCCATACAGGCTAATTCAGGGGGAGCCGGCAGGCTCCCCCTTTGATCGGGCAGTAACTATTTTTGTCTACTGTTTATCTTGGAAATCGCGTCCTCACAGGCTTTGATAAGTGAGTACTTAGTGGGTGCTGTGGTAAGAAGGGGATGGGTTCCTACCTGGAAGGAAACCATTTCATACACTGTTATGTACTTCTGGATGGCAAGTGCGATTATGTTGATCATTTCACCAATGGATTTTCCGCCGTAGATCTCTCCTCCAATGATCTCGCCATTCAGAGGGGAAACGATGATCTTAATTCGTATTTCCTTTGCACCTGGTAAAGTTCCCGGATGCCTGTCCATATCAGAAAAGCTGCCGGTTACGTAGTCGACATCTGCTTTCTCAGCAGATTGTTCGATTGCCCCTGCTGAAGCAAATGCGTACCCGTTCAGTACTGTGGAGAATACTGAAAGGGTGCCCGAGAATGTTCTTAGAATACCGATCTTGCAAAGATTGTATCCAAGAACTCTTGCCTCTGCAGTAGCTGTGGATGCCAGCATGATGTGGTCTGTTCTGCCGGTTATGAAACCAATTGTCTGGGAACAGTCACCGACCGCATAGATATCTTCGGTGCTGGTTCGCATGAATCTGTCCACTCTTATAGTGCTGTTACTGGTAAGCTGTAAACCTGCTTCTTTTGCAAGGTCGGTGTTGGGTCTGTAACCGATTGCGGAAATAACCATGTCGGCCTTGATAACTTCTCCACTTTTCAGCTGTACCGAATGTACTTTTCCGTTTTCTCCCAGCAGAGCCTCAACGGTATTTCCAGTAAGAACGTTTACGCCTATTTTTTTCAGATTCTCGTCGGCAAGTACAGCGAAATCAGGAGAGAATGCCTTGCCAAGGCAGTGATCTCCCATCTCGATAATTGTTACGGTTTTGCCTGGAATTTTTGCGACCTGCTCGGCTACTTCAGCACCGATGAATCCGCCGCCTATAACAACAACATTGGTTGCGGAAAGTATACGGTTCTTCAAGCCGGCAATGTATGCGTAGCTTTTGGGAATACTTTCAACATTCTCCAGCTCGTAACCCTTGATGAAAGTTGGTACTACCGGAACAGAGCCCGTTGCAAATATGAGCTTGCCGTAGGATATTTCTTTACCGGATTCGGTACGGAGAGTTTTGTTATTGATATCAATGTGGGTAACTGTGTCAACAAGAACTTCCCCTCCGGCTTTAACAAACGGAGCAGGTCCCATCTTGTTCTCTGAAACATCATTCAGTTCGTGGAATACATATGGGATCCCACAGGGGACAAGGCCCTTTTCCTCTTCTTTAATGATAAGAAAAGATGTTTCCGGGTTTTGCTTTTTTGCGGTAACTCCGGTAATAATTCCGGAAGGACCTCCACCGATAATAATTACATCGTAGGCTTTCATGTTAAGCTCCAACTGTTCAATGATTATTTATTGTCACCTCAAAATCCTAGTGCAGCGGAGCGAATATATGAAATTGTTAGTAAAGAATGCATATTTTATATTACTTCTGAACGGCTGATACGCGACTATAAATACATACTGTAACGGTGTGTTATTCGAATAATCAGAGCTTCATGAAGCAACCTCTTTGTTGATTTCCTCCGGGGCATGCAGGGGTTCTGACCAAGCTGGCCGATTCGCACTCATTTCCACACACTTACATCAGAGCATTGTAAGAGATGTGAGTTATGAGTTATTCAGTAGATTCAATTCTGATCTCTACAATTGACAGTTACATATACACAGAAGTAAATTTCTCAGCGATACTTCGGAATCAGCAAAGAAGAAATGGTCTCTGTTTCGGCTTTGCGCCGACCCAAACCTTGCATCACAGAACTACAAGTTTTTGTGTTTCTACAATGTTACCCGTAGAGAACCTGAAGAGATATACGCCCGGGGACAGTTCAGATACTTCAGCTTTATACCTTCCAGCTTGATGCTGCCCCTGAGCAAGAACATCAACAAGCCTGCCTGATATGTCAAAAAGCTCAAGTTGGGCAGATGCAGCAGTACGTACTGTAAACTGAATTGAAGAGAAGCCGGATGAAGGATTTGGTGCTGGAGCTTGAAGATAACTACCGGAAGAATCGAATGGCTCATCGTTTACGCCGGATTCATCCGTGCGCCATGAGTGGGTGGTTATTCCACCAGTGTAATTGTAATAAATTATGTGCGGTTGATTGTCGTAGTCAATTTCAATTGTAGTATTCCAGCAGTTTACATCATTGCTGATTATTACATCAACCCATGTGTCGCTTTCATCGGAAACATGGTGAAGAACCGCAGCTCCAGAGTTGGTAGGTCTTAGGCCATAAGCAATGTGAACGGCATCATTATTATCAATGGCTATTGAAGGAAATGTGTAGTTACCTGTTGGTACATAACCCAGGTTATCGGTACTCCAGCTTGAACCATCAAACCATGTATG
Source organism: Candidatus Sabulitectum sp. (assembly GCA_029934845.1). Classification (GTDB taxonomy): domain Bacteria; phylum Fermentibacterota; class Fermentibacteria; order Fermentibacterales; family JCC-6; genus Sabulitectum. The sequence goes on along the minus strand of JAOZLN010000011.1, from coordinate 4,967 downwards.
ATGAAGTTGGGAATTGTCATCTGTACCGGCAGTGGCTACATAGGTAATGTGAGGATGTCCTGACTGGTCGTAAACCATATCAAGCTGCCAGATAGAAACACATGAGTTGTCATTAAAAGCGGTTTCAATTGTCCATGTACTTCCATCGTGGTGGGCGTACTTCAGGTCAGTAGGTCCGGCTGAAGAGTGAACATAGAAATACGCAACTCCAATATTACCACTGATGTCTATATCAGCACTTACTGTTTTGAACAAATAACCGGTGTCAAGAGTTTCGGTACTCCATCCTTTTGTTTCATCATTTGTCTGATACTGTAAAGCTTCGTATCCGGGGTAGAAAATATGCGGATCGTCGTTGTTATCAATAACAATAGCTGTGCCTGGCCCTGCCCATTCAGGATAGCTCGTTATTTGCTCATTCGCCCATGATGTACCATTGAATGCAGCATATTTTACATACGGAAGGTACTCATAGTCAATTTCATACAGGTAAGAAATGCGTGGATTATCGTTGGAGTCCAGATACATATCACAATCGTCGCCAAGAAAATTGTAATCGTCTACGTCAACTTCTGTAATTTCCCAATCACTTGTTGAATTTGCTTTCAGCGCATAATACAGATTAGATCCGGGAACAACGTTGTGCATGTATTGAAAACAAAGATGTAACTGTCCGGCTTGATCGATTTCTAAATCACAATCAGAACCAATACCTGAATGATCCAGAATTTCTTCCGTGTTCCATTCCACTGCATTAGAAGTGCCTATAATGCATAGAGTAAGAGTAATAATAGAATACATGAGATTCGATTTCATGAAGACCTCCAGGAATATGATCAGGGACTTAGAGTACCTGCAGTTTTCACGCTATTGCTTTTTCAGCTCCAGTTAATTCTGATACATTTTGTGCTATTCTGTTCTGTACGGCAGTTCGGCAATGATAAAGCGATTGACCTCAACTTCCATTTCTTGGTCTGTTTCAATTTCCATCGATGCTATCTGCTCAACAATTTCCTCGGGAACCCGGTAAAGAATAATTACATCAGATGAAGAATCAGAGAGGAATTGAGCTTCCCAGGTATTCCAAAAACTGTCGAACTCATCTTCGTTCAATATTCCCTCCGCCCAGAGCCAGAGTTCTCTTCTCAGGTGTTCAGGTTCTTCCAGAAATTGCAGTCCCTTGGGAATGCTGGTTAGAATGTCCGCAAGGGTAAAAACACCAAACATTGGTCTTCCACCGGCGGAGGTAAGAACTATGCAGGGTATTTCACCAAATGGCATTCTAAATGATTGATTTCCTGATTGGCTGATAAATGGGAGATCACCGGGGCTTCCCGGAACGCAGCCGTAGTACAGGAAGTTATCATACCTGTTACCCGATACTGCATACAAAGCGTCAACCTGTTGCCATAGAGGAATCGGATAGTTAAGATTTTCGCTATCAGCCCATCCGTAGACAAGATCAGCATCAGGGGATTCTGTAAGTTCAAGGTTGTTCCAAACAAAATATGTAGAGTTTGATCCTCCTTCGTGGGGGGCAGGAAGAACAGTAGTAGCATGTCCCATGCAGGGGAAACGTACTTTAATCGTTACATTGCATGGATCCCCATGAAAAAAGATCACGGGAGCCTTGTCTTCCAGTTCATAATTTGGAAACTGCAATTCAGGAACAGCTCCGCCAAGCGTCAGTGGTGAGTTGGTGATAACACCCCACTCATGTACCTGCAGCCCGGCCAGAAGAACCAAAAGTGTTATCATGTCAGTACAACCTTACCAGCCCAAGGAAGAGCCTGTTGTAGGTGATGTTTCTTTCAACTGAATCATGGACCTCGAGATGAATGGTGCTGATCTCTTCTACTACATCCCAGGGAAGGGGGAAGAGTATCCACTGTTCATCGCTTCCTCTTCTGTCCAATGCATACTCGTCATCTATGCTCAGGGTTTTGAAGAATGGTTCCCATGTCTGCCAGAGGGCTGTTATCTCTTCAGATTTCAGATTACCGCCTGCCCAGTCACAGATGATATCGCAAACCTCGTCATCTGAGAGCAGACCTGCCATCTCGGCTGGAATGCCTGAGCCATCCGGAAGAGGTATCAGCTGGATCCTTTCAACTCGTGGCTCATTACCCGCTGTGATCAGAAGACCATCAGGAGCATAGTGGCCTGCAAGAACCCGGGCATCGAACATGCCGTCAAGACTCTCCCAGTATGAAATACCAGCTTCGTAGTAAAGGAAGTTGGCCATGTATTCCCCGCTTTCAGCGGAGAAAAGATCAAGACTGGGTACATCTCTCCAGAAGCTCATTGCCCAGCCGAATGGAGTGTCCGGTGGAATGACAGGTTCCGGTCTTTCTCTTCTTGGCAGGGGCGGTGGAGCGGAAATATTCCAGGATGCAACTATCGGTCTGTCATTCGCGTTATTAAGTGTTGCATCAGGATTTGGGAAAAGGGCGGTCAGAGACCCTTGAACCGCTTTTACTGTTAGGGTTGCGTCTTCAAAGAATGCGCCGTGAATCCAGACAACCGGAGCGTCAACTAACAATTCTCCGAAGACCTGTCTTCCGTAGTACAGATTGCCATTTTCGTCTGGAGCGCCTGCAATTGTTGTTCCTTCAGAGGTGAACACAACTACTCCCCACTCATTTACGAACAGATCCGTGAAATCCACAGGTGGAGCTATTACCGTATCTACTATGAAAGGGAAAAGAAGTGGAAGCATTGTGTCCTCCTTTACAAAGGTATTGCTACGAGCAGGTAACGGGAAATGTCAACCGGGAAGGGTATATCCGGGATCACGGAAATGGTACTGAGGTTTTCAGTTAATTCCTCCGGAATCATGTATATAACCAAGCTTTCATCGTATCCAAGCTCATAAATGTATTCGCGAAGCATCCAGGAAGACCAAGTGTTCCACAGTGCATCAACTTCATCAATATTGATTACATCAATAGACCAATCGTAGAGAACTTCCTTAATGGCATCCGGAGTCATATCAGCATATTGCAGATCAAAACCGTAAGCAACATCTCTCAGAGTGCAGTGTGAATAATGGACACCATCAATAAGTCGTCTTATTACAAGAGCTTTCACATACATGTATTCTTCGCAGACTGATTCCATACCGGGTCGGTAAGGGAGGAAGTCTGCCGCTGCAGGAGCAGTTTCGTAATAAAGAAACTTGTCACTCCACCCGTCACTCATACTGACAGTCATGGCATAAACATCACGCCAGAGATCGTAGTTCCATTCTCCGGGAGCTATTCCATGAAAATCCGGGTACTCTTCTATATCGGTGTAACTGCAGTCAATCCGCCACGTGCAGCGGTTGTTACTTTGATCCTGCGCCGGAACTCCCGGATAGATGTCGAAAATAGAGCCGTTATTTGTTTTTACAGTTACCGTTCCCGAGAATGCCGGGCCATTGAAGTAAAGAACAGGAGCCCTCAGAAGCATTTCTTCGTGATTTGAAGGCAAGCCGGGGATCTCGGATTCAGGAGCAGGGGTATGGGGAACAGAGGAAAGAACAGCTGTATCGCCATTCCAGGTCAGTACGCCCCATTCGTGCACTTGAATGTGTGCAAGCTCACGCTGAGGACTTTCAATAGCGATCTCACTGCAGGCTAGTGCAGCCAGTACAAGTAACGCTAAGAGTACATTTCTCATTTAGTTTCCTTTCGGTGAATAATCATGTAATTCATATACAATCACAAAGTAATTTCTATTCCGCTGTTTCAACATCAAATACTACCGGTGTGTGATCTGAGGGTTTCAACCAGCCCCTTGGTTCTCTGTCTATCAAGCAGCCGGTTATCATTTTATCAGCAGAGCTGTTGGCCAGTACAAGATCCAGTCTCATGCCTTTGTTCCGCCTGAAAGACGCTGCACGGTAGTCCCACCAGCTGAATGCTTGTTCTTCCGGTTGAAATCGTCTGAAAACATCGCTGAATCCGGCTTCTGCGAACAGTTTGATCTGTTCTCTTTCCAGTGGATGATAGCATACTGAACCATCCTGCTCTTTCGGGGAGTGTGTGTCTATCGGTTCCGGGGCAACATTGAAATCGCCCAGTATTACAGTGGGACCGGAATAACTTAGTGCGTATTCCCGCAAGATCTCAAAGTAACGGAGTTTCTCTTGAAATCTGGGATGATCAACATCGCCTCCATTTGGTACATACGCATTGATAAGCCTGATACCGGCTACTGCTGCAGAGATCATTCTGCTTTGTTCCGGCAGGTAACCGGAAAGGTCGGTTTGGATATCAGACAGGGGTGGTCTGGAGATAATGGCTACTCCATTCCACCTTACCTGTCCGTTCACAGCTGACCTGTATCCCAGTTCGCTGAATTCCTCAGAAGGATATTGTTCCTCTGTGGCCTTCAATTCCTGCATACAGAGAATGTCCGGTTTTTCCTTTTTAAGCCATGTTGTAATTACCGGCATTCTTGCTCTTACAGAATTCACATTCCAGGTGGCAATTTTCAGTTTCACATCACACCTCCCATCATTTTCTACCGTCAACCGGTGCATCAAGTCAAGGCTTTGCCTGAACGGGCTGTATGAAGTAAATTACCAGACATGAGTAAAAAAACTTTTCTTCTTGCCGCGATCCTGATTCTGTTTGCCGGGGGCCTTGTCAGAGGGTGGGTGATTCTTCGCAATCCTATTCCTGCTGGCGACGGCATAGCTTCTCATATACTTATTGCAGATAACATCAGCAGAGGGCTGGGTTTTTCCACTTTTGTAAAATGGACGCTCTATGATAAGTCAGAAGAGTTTCTAAGACCGGAGGCAAACAGGCAGCCGGCAATGGCACTTATGCTTATGCCCATGTTTAGTATTGCCGGTATTGGAATGGTACAGGCTCAGTTAGTCGTGTTGCTTCACGGGCTGCTGGCGATGTTTTTCTGTGCTTACTGGGCAAAGAAGCAATTTGGAAGAGAGGCTGCCCTGGTTGTGCTGGGCTACC
>JAOZLN010000172.1 GCA_029934845.1 Candidatus Sabulitectum sp. | reverse complement strand
ATTGTAGACACCGGCCTTACACTGGCGTATATTCAGAAATTACTTCAATCGAGAAAACCTAAATCAATCCGCAGCGTTGTTCTTCTGGACAAGCCTTCAAGAAGAACGGTGAAAACGGATTTGCATAGAACCCTCTTTACGATTCCCGACAAATTTGTTGTGGGATACGGGCTGGACGGACCTGGAGGCTTCTGGAGAAATCTGCCTGATATTGTAGCCCTGAGGGAAGAAACGGAGAATACGCACAGTGAGTGAAAATAAAACGCCTCTCGATAAGAAGAAGAAAATTCCCATTCCAACCCCGCCCCCGGGGCTTGGTGGATGTTCTTTCAGAACCGTTACCATGTGGGTTATGCTTGGGCTTCTTGCTTATGTGCTGGTGATTTTTCTTGGCTCCGGCTCAGACAGAGCCTCTATCACCTATACCGAGCTTTTAGAGTATGCCGGCCAGGGAAAAGTGGAAACTGCGGTTCTTTCCACAGGTGGTGACGTAGAGGGAGAGTTCAGATCGCCCCAGACCATCGGTAACGGTGAAACCGCTCAGCAGTATCTGAAGTATTCCAGTTTTGTACCATTTGAAGATGAAGGTTCTGTTGATCTGCTCCGGGACCAGGGTGTAGATGTTTCCGGCAGGGGCCCAAACGGCCTTATGGCAATTCTGATCAATGTGGGACCTATTCTGCTTTTCATTATTCTGTGGATATTCATTATGAGAAGAATGTCCGGCGGAGGTCAGGCGTTCAGTTTCGGAAAAAGTAAAGCCAAGCTTATAACAGGCGATCAGCCTAAGAACACCTTTGAAGATGTTGCCGGTTGTGACGAAGCCAAACAAGAGCTTGAAGAGGTTATTGAATTTCTGAAAGAACCTGCTAAGTTCCAGAAACTCGGGGGAAAGATCCCCAAGGGAGTTTTGTTGATAGGACCTCCGGGAACAGGCAAGACCCTGCTTGCCAGAGCTGTTGCCGGCGAGGCAAAAGTACCTTTCTTCTCTATGAGCGGATCAGATTTTGTAGAGATGTTTGTGGGGGTTGGTGCCAGCCGTGTTCGTGACCTTTTTGTTCAGGCAAAAGCAAAATCTCCAAGCATTATTTTCATTGACGAGATTGATGCAGTTGGTCGTCAGCGCGGAACCGGTCTTGGTGGCGGGCACGATGAACGGGAGCAGACCCTTAATGCTCTTCTGGTTGAGATGGACGGATTTGCCGATAACCAGGGTGTTATTGTGATCGCTGCAACGAACAGACCTGATGTTCTTGATGCTGCGCTGCTTCGCCCTGGAAGGTTTGACAGAAGAGTTACCATTGGAATGCCTGATGTAAAAGGGCGGGAGGCTATTCTAAAAGTTCATACAGCACGAATGCCATTGCACAAAGAAGTGGATCTCTCTGTAATATCCAGAAGAACTCCCGGTTTCAGTGGAGCTGATCTTGAATCTCTTGCGAATGAAGCAGCTCTTCATGCAGCAAGAAGAGATGCTGATTCTATTGAAATGCGTGATTTTGAGAACGCAGTGGACAGAATAATTATGGGTATAGAGAGAAGAAGCATGGTAATGACCGAGGAAGAGAAGAAGCTTACAGCAGTACATGAGAGCGGTCACGCAATAGTGAATGTTTTCAGCCCTCAATCCGATCCGTTCCACAAGGTAACCATTGTTCCCAGAGGTCAGGCTCTTGGAGTAACAAGTTTTCTGCCCAAGGCAGAAAGACACAACTATTCGCTTGAGTACTGCGAAACTGTTCTTGCGCGTCTGCTTGGTGGTCGTGGTGCAGAAAAAATGTTCCTTGACACAATGAGTACCGGTGCTGGTAACGATCTTGACAGAGCCACTGACCTTGCAAGAAAGATGGTTTGCAACTGGGGAATGAGTCCGGAGATTGGCCCTGTTTCATTCGCTGAAGACAGTAGCCCTGTATTTCTCGGTCGTGATTTTGCAAGAACGAAGAGCTACAGCGAGTATACTGCCAGGGTAATAGATGATGAGATAAGAAGAATTATTGGAGAATCCTACAAGGCGGCCCTTTTAATTCTTGAGGAGAACCGAGACATTGTTGAAAGACTTTCAGAGGATCTTCTGGAAAAGGAAACTGTTTCCAGTTCAGAGATAAGAGAGATGCTGGCAGAGCTGAGACCGGGAATGGAGTTTCCCGGGCTGGATTCACCTGATTATGATGAGCCAGCAGTTCATGAAGAAAAAAGCAATGACGAAGAAGAAAGCAGTGATGACGAGGAGGTGAAGAATGATGGATCTGAAGAAAATAGAAGCGGGAGTGAGGCTGATGCTGGAGGGGATAGGGGAGAATCTTGATCGCCCTGGTATAACCAGAACCCCCGAGAGAGTGGCACTTTCCATGGCGGAGTTGTGTCGTGGGCTTGACCCGGGGTCACGAAGACCTATCTCAGCCATGAGTGAAGATGACCAGAACGAGATGATAATAGTGAAAGATATCAGCTTTTCCTCCATGTGCGAGCATCATCTTCTTCCCTTCCTTGGCAGATGTGATGTGGTTTATCTTCCTGCAGATGACAGGATAGCCGGTCTTAGTGCTATTGTTGAACTTGTAGAGCATCTTGCCGCAAGACCAACCATACAGGAGAGATTGACAACCGAGATAGCCAATACCCTTATGGAAGAACTTAATGCAAAGGGTGTAATGGTGGTTATGGAGGCGGAGCACATGTGCCTTGCTATGCGGGGAGTAAAGAAAAGAGACAGCAGAATTGTCACCAGTGCCATGCGGGGATATCTGAAACGGCCGGAGACAAGAAGTGAAGCTCTTGCGCTTATTGGAAGGAGCATTCAGGGGCGGTGAGTTCCATACGGCTGCTCTGCTCGGGGCGAGGTCTTCCATGGGAAAAACTTGTTGATCTTGTGGGAGCTGACCGGGGTTGTCTGCCCAGAGTCACTCTTAGAGATCGCATAGCGGTAATTCTGATTGATGATCTGCCAAGCCCTGCAGCTTCCATTCTGAAGCAGTGCATGTTGTCCGGAGGCGCAGATGCTCTTGTTCACAGGGAGGTTCTGACCTGCAGAACTGAAAAATCCAGAGCGGTTGTTTACGGTACTCCTGCAATGCTTCACAGAGGCTGTGATTCTCTTAAGAATCAGCCATTCGGTCTCAGTTCCATGGCCATTCAGATAAGAAAGTTAATTGAGGGCTCTGCTTTGCCTGCATCTGTACAGGTTAACAAAAGCAGGCTGGTTTACTCTGCTGCTCCTCTGATCATGGGCATACTGAATATTACTCCGGATTCCTTCAGTGACGGGGGCAGCTATTCATCTCCTGAATCTGCAGCCAGCCAGGCTGTTGCCATGGAAAGGGCTGGAGCAGACATAATCGATATTGGTGGTGAATCCACCAGACCAGGTTCACGATCCGTTTCTGCCAGGGAACAAAGATCAAGAGTTATTCCTGTTATTCAGGCAATAAGGCAGCGGACAGCAGTACCCATCAGCATTGATACCTGTATTCCAGAGGTGGCTGAAGCTTCTGTAAAGGCCGGTGCGGGAATGATCAACTCTATAAATGCAATGGAAACACCCGGTATGGTAGAGCTTGCAGTTTCACTGGGATTGCCTGTGGTTCTTATGCATATGAAGGGTATTCCGGAAACTATGCAGACAGGACCATTTTACGGGGATGCACCACAAGAGATAGCGCATTATCTTCTATCCAGAGTTGAGGTTCTTGTAAAGGCAGGTTTACCAAGGGAGAAAATTCTTGTGGATCCCGGTATTGGGTTTGGGAAAAGGCTTACAGACAATCTTGCTTTGATCCATTCACTTGAGTGGATCGGAATAGTTACCGGGTGCAGGGTTCTACTCGGCCATTCCAGAAAGAGTTTCCTGAGGGGCATAACTGGAATTGATCAGGCAGATCAGCGAGACTCAGTTTCTCACATTGTAACTGTCATGACCAGGGGAGCTGATGTGGTAAGAGTTCATGATGTACCGGGGACGGTAGCAGCTTTAAAGCTGTCTGATATGCTGAGGAGAACACTGTGAATCTTTTGGGCCATTCTCTTTTTTCATCGTTCTGGCTGATTCAGATCCTTGATATTTCCCTGATAGCCTACCTTGTCTGGCTTTTGCTGAGGGCTATCTGGGGTCAGCCTGTTATGCGGGTAATTGTGGCTGTTGTGCTTGTATGGGGAGCCAGTGTTCTGCTTAACGCCATCGGCTTTTATTCCATCGGTCTTATAACAGGTAAACTGGCTTCAATTAGTATTTTTGCTTTGATTGTAATTTTCAGTCAGGAAGTTAAAGACATGCTTGCCCGTTTCGGTCGCTACCTGAGCAGAATCGGATTTCTTGATTTTAGGCACCATTACGAAAACAAGGATATGATCAAATCCGTGGAGGCAGTGCTTGAAACATGCAACTATCTTAAGGAGCGCGGGTACGGTGGGCTGATGGTTCTTGTCAGGCAGGAGACCATCAATGATTACTGCAAGGATGCATTTGATCTGAACGATCTGCCGGTAACTTCCGGCTTTCTGGAATCTTTTCTTACGCCGCCGGGGCCTTATCACGATGGAGCTATTGTAATCAAGGGAGACAGAATTCTTATGGCCAGGGCAATTCTGCCTCTGACTTTTCCAGGCAAAGATACCGTCGCTCTGGGAACAAGACACAGGGCGGCAAAGGGCCTTGCTGAAAGAACCGATGCAGTGGTTGTTGTTGTAAGTGAGGAGACCGGAAGGTTCAGGGTGGCTTTTGACGGGAAACTAACCGGTCCGTATTCTGTCGATACCCTTAAAGAACAGCTCTATCGTTTAATGCAGTTCTCCAGTGAAAAGGAATCACGATGAAGGTTTGGGATGCAGCTTTGAAGAGAATCAGGGAACAGACAGCTGATCTTCCTGAAAGGTGGCGGGAAGTTCTGGAAAATGCTCTGCTCAGCACTGATTCTTTCACAGAAGCCGAGCTTTTTCTTCAGTCTGCTCTTGCAGTTCACAAAAACTATCCTTCGAATATGGAACCGGCAGAAGCAATTCTTGCCGGTGATGCATTCATTCCCATGGCCATAGAATCCATGCTGGACACCAACTGTTCTCTGGAAGAGCTGGAGCAGTTTCTGAAGAATGCTGTATGTGCCTTTGACAGATAGTATGCATGCATAAATAAGAGGGGGGATCTTTACTTATGAGCTTAAGACCTCTGTTTCCTCTTCTGTACGCATTTGTTTTAATTCAGCCAATTCTGGCGGATGTACCTGACAATGTGATCAATTCTGGAATTCATGAAATTATTCAACATGCCGGTGATGATTCTCTGATCGATGTGATCTTTTCGGAAACTGATTCAGTTACCAGTTGTTTTGGTTACACTGTTTTGGGTGGAACTAAGAAATACTGGGTTCTTGATCTGGATTATTCAGGGGTTGTTCTTCATCGTCACCAAATCAGCGTTCAGCCCAGTGGTTCTGAACACTGGAGTCCGGGGGTTTTTCTTGAACCGGAATTGCTGTTGATAATTCAGGGGGAACTGCAACCTGGTTCCTCTCCCCATTTGTTTCTGATCGATCTTCCTGATCCGGAAAACAGCAGCACTTTTCCTGTTCCCTTTGAGCTGGACTCTGACGAATCATTGATTATTCAAGCTCTTGAGAATTCCGCCCAGGAATGGGTTACTGTAGCAGGCACCCGGTGGTCGCCTGGCGACGGAGGCAGTCTTTTTGTAAGCAGACTCAACTATGACGGGTCAATTCTCTGGGAAACTTCTGTGGCTGAAGATCCCGAATCCCGCGTTCTTCCGCGAGCTTTTCAAGATCTTAAAGATGGTGGATGTATACTGTCCTACGAATATGACATGGATCCAT
>JAOZLN010000171.1 GCA_029934845.1 Candidatus Sabulitectum sp. | reverse complement strand
GAGGAATGATCGGTTATCCTCCTCTGCCAGCTCCATTATCAACTTTTCCACTCCTGCACTTGTATCAATATCAAGATTTCCGGTGGGTTCATCAGCGAGCACGATGTCAGGTTTCATCACAATTGCCCGGGCAATTGCAGCTCTCTGTCTTTCTCCGCCGGACACTCTCGAGGGAAAATGTGACGAACGGTGGATTATTCCTACCCTTTCCATAAGCCTGTCAGCCTTCTTACCTGCTTCCAAACTGCTTTCGCCGGCGATCAGACACGGCATCATAACATTCTCTTTCAGTGTAAATTCCTCTAGAAGATGATGGAATTGAAATACAAAACCAATCTTCCGATTCCTGAGTTCTGACCTTTTCCTGCTGCCCAGGGTCCATCCATCCTCACCGCACACAAACACTCTGCCCTGATCCGGTCTTTCAAGAAGCCCCAGGGCGTGCAACAAGGTACTCTTACCAGAACCACTTGGCCCCATAACTGCCACAACTTCGCCTGACTTTATTTCAATGTCCACACCCCGGAGAACATGTACTGAAGAATCAGCACCACCGTATGAACAGTATATACTTTCTGCTGAAAGAACAATGCTCTCATTCATATCTTAATGCCTCCGAAGGAGAACGGGAAAAAACTGAAACTGCCGGGAAAATAGAAACAACAAGACAAACCAGAACTGTACTCAAAGTAACGATCAGCGCAGTCGCTGCAGGAAACACACCAGGCAGTACATCAATCCAATACACGGTTCCGTCCAGTTTTATAGGAAAATATCTGTTAACTGCAAAAACCACGATCCAGGAAAAAACAAGGCCAATGGCCCCTCCGATTCCTCCCAGTAGAAAACCCCTGAGAATAGATATACGGAATACTCCGGATTGCGGAAGTCCCATTGCTCTCAATACTCCAATATCCCGCCTGTGTTCCATGGCTATCATTGTAAGAGCACTTGAGAGGTTCAAAAGAGCTACCACTGTGATCAGTGCAAGCACAATTGTCATTGCAATTCTCTCAAGTCCCAGAGCCTTGAAAAGATTCCCGTGAAAAGCAAGATAGGGAATACAACTCATGTACACGGGCCAACCTCCACCTGTATACTCTTCATACAAAGCTGAGTTCAACAGCTCTGAAACAGTAACAGGATCAGTCCCGCTTGAAACATATGCTCCCAGGCTGGTTAATTCCTCGTGAGCCCTGAAAATGCTTCTGGCAGTGCTCAGCGGCATTGTAACAAGCGAACTATTGTACTCTTCAATACCGAAATCTGCGATACTGTCTACTTTTAAAGCTACTATTGTATCCACAACCACACGGCCCATGCCTGAAACCTCAACTCCTGCCGTAGAAGCAATTCGAATCTGATCCCCTGCAGTCACGCCAAGATCCCTGGCAAGGTCTATTCCTATGATCAATCCTTCAGAATGGTCACCCCTTACCATTGCCCCCGAAACAGTGCCGGGAGAGCCACTTACTACCGCCGGCTTTTCCAGTATTCCTTCAACATTTGTAATACCTGGAATGTCAGCAGCAATGGACTGAACAACACCAAGATCGAAATCGTTCATGTATCCTCCACCAGGCACATAAATGTACAATGGTGGATTCATTGAGGTCAGGCCTGAAGCAATGGCCTGGGTAAACCCCCCCATAAATGCCTGAAGTATCACCAGAGCAGCAACGCCAATGGCAACACCGGCAACAGAAAGAGCACTGACCATTCTTACAACGGTGGAATTGACATTACTCCATACGTGTCTTCGGGCAAGAACCCACAAATGTTTCTGTTTCATTGCTCCCTTCGAAGGTAGGGAAACAGAATGGTATCACGAATAGACACAGCATCGGTAAGAACCATCACCAGTCGATCAATTCCGATACCAAGCCCACCTGACGGTGGCATGCCAACCTCCAGAGCATAAAGAAACTCTTGATCAACAACACCTTTTCTGTGCTGGCTCAACACTGCCTGGTTCTGTAGAACCTCACGCTGATAAACAGGATCGTTCTGTTCACTGAATGCATTGGCAAGTTCAAGACCGGCAATAAATGCCTCGAACCTCTCTGTGATTCGAGGATCATCGGTCTTCTGTTTTGCCAGAGGAGAAAGTTCTACCGGATAATCAACAACAAAACATGGCTGGATCAAACCGGGAGTTACATAATGGTCAAAAAGCTTGTCCAGCAAAGTTGGCCTGTCTTTGATGTCATCCCCCAGCCCCAGCTCTGCAGCAAGAGCCGATAATTTCCCGGCATCCCAGTCAAACAGATCCTCTCCACTTTTTTCGTGAAGAGTTGGAACAAAAGGAACCCTTTTGAACGGCGGAGTAAGATCGATGTCATGCCCATTGAACTTTGCGACAGGTCCCACTCCAGCAGCTTTGGCTGCCGCCTGAACAATGTCTTCAAATCTGGTCATCATTCCGTTGTAGTCAGTCCAGGCTTCATACAGTTCAAGCTGTGTAAATTCGGGGCTGTGCGTTCTGTCAACACCTTCGTTACGGAAATCCTTACCGATCTCGTAAACTCTGTGTATCCCACCTGCAACAAGCCGCTTGAGGTAAAGCTCTGTAGCAATTCTAAGATAACAATCCTCATCCATCGAGTTGTAGTGGCTCACAAAAGGATCTGCTGCTGCACCGCCGTAGATCTGCTGCAGCACAGGGGTTTCAACCTCAAGGAAATCCTGTCCGTCCAGATAGCTTCTAATGGCGGATACAATCCTGCTTCTTGCAACAAATCTATTCCTGGATTCACTGTTCAACATAAGGTCAATACACCTGTGTCTGTAAATAAAATCAGGATCACTTACAGCATCATGTACCTCGCCATCAGCATCAGTCTTTACCACTGGCATGGGTCTAACAGCCTTGGCCAGCAGTAACAGTGTTCCCACTCTGACAGACAGCTCTCCTGTACGGGTAACAAAAAGGGCTCCGCTTACCCATATGATGTCTCCAAGATCCATCTTCCCCAGAAGCTCCCAGGATTCTTCATCGAGGTTCTTTTTGTTTATGAACAGTTGAATTCTTCCAGTGGGGTCGGTAACATCGCAGAACACGGTCTTCCCATGTTTTCTCTTTGCCATTATCCTGCCACTGGTACTCATAATATCTTCGGTCTCTCCTGATGCACGAAGAGCTTCAATAGGCATTCTTTCAGGCATCTGGGGCGGGTACGGCGATATATTCATCTCTTTTACAGCAGCTAGTTTCTCCAGTCGGATATTTATGAATTCATTTTCTTCAATTGCCATGTTACTTACTCTTTCTCAGGTATTCTTCAATGAATCCCTGTATATTTCCTCCAAGAAAACCATCAACATCAGAAATCTCACTGCCTGTTCTGTGATCCTTGACCATCTGGTACGGGTGAAGCACATAAGAGCGAATCTGGTGTCCCCAGGAAACATCACTCTTGGTGTTCTCCAGTTTCTCCCTTTCCTTCCTGCGTTTCTCCTCTTCAAGTTCGTACAATCTTGCTCGAAGTACTTTCCATGCCAAGTCGCGATTTCTGTGCTGACTTCTTTCATTCTGACATGTAACAGCTATGCCTGTAGGCAGATGTGTCAAGCGCACAGCACTGGAAGTTTTGTTTATGTGCTGTCCTCCAGCCCCGCTTGCTCTGAAAACATCAGTTCTTACATCATCCGGGTTGATATCAACCTGAATTGAGTCATCAAGATCAGGCAACGGAAATACAGAAGCGAAACTGGTGTGTCTTCTATTCGCAGGGTCAAACGGGCTTCTTCGCACCAGGCGGTGAATACCCTTCTCCGCATGAAGATACCCGAAAGCGTAAGGTCCTTTAATCGAAAGTACCGCCTCCCTCATGCCAACAGTATCACCAGGTGATGTGTCAAGAATTGTTACTTCAAATCCCTGCTTTTCCGCCCAGTATATGTACATCTTCATGAGCATCTCTGTCCAGTCGTGGCTGTCAACACCACCCGCACCGGAACGCACAGTAAGAATGCAGTCCGAAGCATCATGTTCCCCGGAGAGCATTTGACGAAATTCGAGCTGATCAAGTGATTTAACCACCTCACCAACCCGGATCTGTGCATCGGTTCTTATACCAATATCATCTTCCAGATCGAGCAGTTCCAAAGCTGCTTCCAAGTCTTCAACCTTTGTAGCAAGCTTTCCCAGAGGTACGGTCCAGTTCTGAATTTTTTTTAACTGTGAGATGATCACCAAAGCCTTGTTCCTGTTGCTCCAGAAACCTTCTTTTGCCATTTCAAGTTCGAATTCTTTTTCTTTTTTTAACAGGGTAACCAGGTCAAAGACGCTCCTTGAGCAGCCGAGTACGCTCTTCTGCCCCACGGATCTCCGTGACAAGCTCTGCGTGTGTCATTCTTCCTCCCATAGCAGATTACAAGTGAGGGCGAATATAATACATTCAGCCCTCATACAGGGGTCAATTTATCGCTATTGATCCGACCTGATTATCACAAAATCTGCCAGATCGGAAGAGTACTCTTCGCCTTCCCCCAGAATCGTTACTGTGAGATAGGAATCTGAAGATATCTGATCGGGAATACCGGAATGAAAATCACTGTGGAAACTACCGCAGATAAACAAAACTTTATCTTCAAGGATCGACCGGGCCATAACGACATCTTTCAGAAGCTGCGCGCGATAAAGATTCTCTGGAGCAACAGGCATACCATGCATCTGATCCCCGATTGCCTCCATGGTGGCCAGGAACATTTCTTTGTACAGAGCATTGGACGAATCAACTACCATTTCCTCAAAACCCGGTTCTTCCAAAACAGCGGCAAAACCGCCCCTGGCCACCATTGCGGCATACATTCTGGGAACATTCGCGGCAATTACCCTGTAGCCACTCTGCCTGGCAAATTCAACCATGGGAGCATAATCTGTGGGGTAATTGCCCCATGGCCTTGATTCAGCAAGAAATTCCTCTTCAGATAGTTCCCCTGCAAGATATGTGTCCAGCAGAGGCTGAACATCTGTCTCAAACATCTCAAGAGCCAGAGCCCTGTCATCAGATCCAAGAGCCTGCCATAAATACAGCTCCCACTGGTGGGCAAAAGCATCGTCGTGCTTCTCTCCAATAAAAACGATCTCAACTTCTCTGAGAGTTTCAACCATCTCCGCAACAGTTACCACATCATCGCCACTGTGTATCACTCCGCCGGGAACCAGTGTTATTGAACATATCAACATAAAAAGTACCATTTCTACTCCTTATAAACTACTATTTCCGAAGGTTTCTCCTTCGGGAATCAATTACGAAACCAGTAAGAATACCTGCAAAATAGCAGAGCAGGTCAGACCATTTGAAACCAGATCCCAGAATCAATCCACCGGGTCTGGTATCCCGAATAGAGTTGATCCAATCCGCCTGGTAAAGCTGACTGAATTCTACAGCAAATGAGATTATCATGGAAATAAGCAAAAGCTCTTTTGCCCCGGTTCCCGGAGAAATGAAAGCCAGAACTATGTACAAAGCCAGAGCCCACAATGTATCTCCGGCATAAACCCGAATGAATCCCGGCAGAGCAGAAGCATAGTCAGACCTTGAGAATAAACCTGCAGCAATAACCAGCAACAACAGAACAAGCATTCTTAGTCTGCTTCGTTTACCGTAACTACTCAACTCTGCTTCCCTCTCCGGAATCTTCTGCCGACCTTCAGAAGCTCAAAAACTATAAGGAAAATGGAAGTTGATCCTGCTACACACAACCAGTCATTCAGCTGGAGAGGAGCGAAGTAAAGGAATCCCGCAAGTAATGGAATGTTCACAAAGAGGAGAATCATTGCTGCTGAACCGAGAATCGAGAAGAGTAAAATCCGGTTTGTAGAAATATTCCTGTTAAAGATGGAAGTGTAGTAGAATCGTCA
>JAOZLN010000170.1 GCA_029934845.1 Candidatus Sabulitectum sp. | reverse complement strand
ACGGTGATTCCGGCCTCCGGCTGGACAGCTTCCTGGCTCTTCAAGACGACCTTGGTCTTAGCAGGAGTTACATAAGTACCTTGATAAGAAATGGTCATGTAAGGGTTGACGGTGAAGTTACTGCAAAACCGTCAACCCGTTTGCACAGCGAGCAGATCGTTGTTGTTAACGTTCCTGATCCGGAACCAATCGATCTTATACCTGAAAACATTCCCATTGATATTGTTTATGAAGATGCTCATCTGATAGTAATTGATAAGCATGCAGGGCTTGTGGTTCACCCCACACCCAGCACAAGGAATGGAACACTTGTTAATGCATTGCTTTTCCACTGCCGGGACTCACTGTCAGGTATCTCAGGTGATTTGAGGCCTGGTATTGTTCACCGGCTTGATAAAGACACCACCGGTCTAATAATGGTTGCAAAAGATGATGAGACCCACAGGCATCTTTCTGCACAGCTGGCTGCAAGAACGGTAAAAAGAAGATATGTAGCTTTGTGCTGGGGGTTCCCTTCCCCTTCTGCGGGAAGAATCGAGGGCCCCATCGGCAGAGATCCCTACAACAGGCAGAGAATGACTGTTATTGAAAGCGGCAGACGCGCTGCTACAAACTACAAAACAATAAAGAAGTACTCGATCGCAAGCCTTATTGAATGCAGACTTGAAACAGGCAGAACTCATCAGATCAGGGTGCATATGTCTGTCCTGAGAAACTGCCCGATTATTTCAGATATCAAGTACGGTGGAATGGCTCCCCGTGGTACTCCTTCAACCAGGGAGAACAGAGAACTGATTGCAGACGCCATCAGGCTGGCCGGACATCACATGCTTCACGCAGAAACGCTTGGTTTTATTCACCCGATCACAAATGAGGAGCTTGAATTCAACTCTGCACCCCCTATTGAATTCCGTCTTGTGCAGAAAAAACTTGACTCGGTCTCCGCAGAAAGATAGCAGTGACAGTGAACTACCTGGTTTTCTCAGCTCTACTGGTTGTGCCTGTATCCGCAATGATATGTGTAGAAAGTTTTCTCTATTTTTTCATTCTGTTCCCAATTGCAGCTCTCTCAACTGGTAACTGGATGTATTGCAAAAGGTTCCTTGTTGTTTCTCTTCCTCCGGTGGTATTGATGATATGGGCATATTTAACCCGAAGCGATCACAGCTCTCTGACTTCTCTGAGATGGATATGCGCTCTGGCTTCAGGAACCTATTTCGCTTCTGAGCTTGGTACTGCCGGTATGGCCAGCGTGCTTGAATCGATGAAGCATATTCCATTTGCAGTCAGGCTTTCCGAACTGCTGACCCTTGCAGGTAGTACTGCTTCTAATGTTAGAAGCTGCTGGGCTGCAAACTCTGAACTGCCACTTCTGCAGCGAATTCTTAGAAGCGCAGATGATTCCGTGGCACAAGCAGACTTAACGCCTTCTGCGGCACAACAATGTGGAGTGATACCATTCCTGGTATCCATTGTTTCCTGGATATTCCTGCTTGTTTCTGTTTCCGGTATAGCAGACGGGATGGCAGCATGAGATTGCTGGGATATTTTGAGTTTGACGGAACGGCATACTCCGGCTGGCAGATACAGCCCAGAGATATTACCGTTCAAGGGGAGATCCAGAAAGCACTTGAAAAGATGTGTGGTAGACATATTGCAATTACCGGTGCAGGTAGAACAGATGCAGGGGTGCATGCTGCGCGGATGCCTGCTCACTTCGATATAGATCCAAGTGAGTTCAGCAGAATAGAAAAAGGGCTTAATACAATGCTACCCCGGGATATTTCCTGCCTTTCAGTTGCCAGGGTTCAAGATGATCTTCATGCAAGGTTTCACGCGGTCTCAAGAACTTATCAGTATTACATTGGAAGAGGCAGGCACCCTCTCTGCAGCAGATACGAATACCAGCCCGGGAATTGTGATCTTGATACTGGCGTAATGAGAAAAGCTGCCCAGTTGTCGCCTGGACATGCTAACTGGCGTGGTTTCGCCCGGGAGGGTGGAGGAAATTCTACCTGGGATATGAATGTTCTGTCATCGTCTGTTGTGGAAACAAACAGCTGCTGGTCACTGACTATCGCTGCAAACAGGTTCCTTAGAGGGGTGGTGAGGATCTGGGCAGGTACTTTGTACAGAATCGGTACCGGCAGGATTCCACCTGAAACAGTAAGAAGCATACTTGACACGCAGAATAAGCGACTGGCCGGGCCTTCGCTTCCAGCCTGCGGATTGACTCTTACGGAGGTGAGATATCCCAATGAGATTTAGAAGAAAAGATCTGAAACTGAAAAGTCTTTCTGGAAGAACATCCAAAGTTACCAGCGATCTTCTTGCCGGTGAGTGGCATGCCGATACGCCGGTGAAGGAATTTGTTAACTCTTTACCGGATATTCTTGCAGTAAAGGAAATGAAAAAACTTGCCCGAGCCCTGGTTGAGTCCCGGGAAAGAGGCGGTACACGCCTGCTGATGTACGGAGGGCATGTTATCAAGTGCGGTCTTGGACCTCTCATTGTCAGATGGCTTAAAGATGGAGTATTCACTGCTCTGGCCACTAATGGTGCAGGGTCTATTCACGATCTTGAGATGGCTCTTTACGGAGCTACCTCGGAAGATGTTCAGGCGGGAATTAGAGACGGTTCTTTCGGTATGTGGAAGGAAACTTCAATTCATTACGCCAGCGCTATTGGCCGGGGTGTTGGCATTGGAAAAGGAATTGGACTTGAGATCATAGAGAATGGTGGAAAAACCGGGATCAGTCCCATGGCAACTGCAGTAGAGAAGAATTGCACTGTTACTGTTCATCCCAGTCTGGGGTCTGACATTGTTCATCCTGTACATCATGTTAACTGGGAAATTCTTGGCCGGGAGGCCGAGAAAGACTTTATCTCTTTTGCCGAGGTCGTGGGCAGTCTGGCAAACGGTGTTGTTCTTAATGCAGGAAGTGCGGTTGTTATGCCTGAAGTTTTCCTTAAAGCACTTTCTTCTGCACGGAACCTTGGTTTTCCCGTGGAGAACATTACCACAGCTGATTTTGATATGATAAAACAGTACCGATCTACTTTCAATGTAGTAAGGCGTCCTGTAAATGCTCTGGGCGGGCAGACCATTGAAGTTACAGGACACCATGAACTTATGCTGCCCATGCTTGATGTGTTCATAAGGGCAGAGGAGGATAAGAAATGAAATATCTTCTTTTTATAACGGTTTTTGTGTTTTTTGCAGGGTGCGGAACCACAACATCTTCCAATAACAATGTAGACGAAGTGGTTGATCCATATGCAGATCCTCCGGGATATTCCGGAGACCCCTTTGCCGGCTATGGCCCGGTGACCACTATTAGATTTCCTGCAGAGGGGAATACTGTGATCGAGGTTGAAGATAATTCTGTTACAAGCGGCCCGTGGAGTGTTCAGATAGCAGCCTGCGGCTCAATGGATGCAGCATTGACTCTTCGTGATACAGCTGCTGCTCAGACAGGGCAGCAGGTTTTCATAGATCATACAGGCAGTTACTACAAGGTCAGGGTAGGATCTTTTGCAACTTCTACAGACAGTGACGGGCTTAGAATTCAGTTAAGAGAGAATGGTTATCCGGATGCATGGAGTGTTCAGCGGTAGATCAAGCTCCTACTGCCTCTCTTATTCTTACTGCAATATCGTGGTCAGGCATTAGATGGTTCAGCAGCAGATTCATATTGTCTATTACCTGATCGGAGATCTTATCATGCTTGGACATGGCGGTTTTGTACCATAATTCTGCTGCTTCCATCCTGCCTCTCACCAGATTTCCTTCAGCTATGGTTACTGCGTAATTGTCCTGCTCATTTGTGTCATTCTCGATTATCAGCTGTCTGCAATGGCGTGCGGTATCATCAGCCCTTTTGTGGGCCTCTTCTTCTTTACCCGATAAAAGAAGCAGAGTAGCTGTATTTATTCCAGCCTCCACCGACCCTGTTAGAAGATGGCATCTGGAAAAAAGATGGAGCGCTTCACTAAGGAATATGTGGTTCTCACAATCTGAAGAAATCCACATCTTTTTTCTCAGATGTGCCTTGGCAAGCAGCAGCTTCCTGTCCCAGGGCTTGGCAACAATAAGCTTGTCAAGAATATTCTCTGCCTTTTCCCACTGACCTTGAGAAGTGAATGCAGAGACTCTGTCAAGAAGTCTCTCTACTGCCTTGCTCTTGATAATTAACCCCTTAAATACCATGAAGTGAAAGCTCGTGTTCTTTGATGATGAATAATAAATAACATTTTCTTCAGTGAAATACAAGTGAATAGATATATCGGTACTGCAGTATAAATTGATGCATCGATCAGGCAGTGACAGGAAGATTAGAATCTGGATTCACCCTTGACACTTTCGACTTGATTGAGCATATACGGCGAACGCTCTGACGGAGCGGGAATAGCTCAGTTGGTAGAGCCCTACCTTGCCAAGGTAGCTGTCGCGAGTTCGAGTCTCGTTTCCCGCTCCATTTTTTTTGTAAAACAAAAAAAAATGAAGCGGGGACAGTGCTATCGCGCTGTTTCCCGCCCCTGTTATCACAAACACCTTTACAAAAAAATGAAGCGGGGATCATGCTGACGCGCTGTTTCCCGCCCCTGTTATCACAAACACCTTTACAAAAAAATGAAGCGGGGATCATGCTGACGCGCTGTTTCCCGCCCCTGTTATCACAAGCATCTTTACAAAAAATGAATCAGATACTGTAATTCCGTCAGAGCTGTCCAAAACAGCGCAGATTCTCCCTTCGCCGTGTGACAGGCTAACAAGTTAGAGCTTCAATTTGCAATTTTCTTTGACCAGGCCTCCTTATGGGGGGATTTGTGTAAGTTGAAAACTTCAGCTGTCCAAGACTCACAAACACAGTGAAAGCTGTTTTGGGACGGGTTCAATAGGGGGCGAGTCGTATGGATCATTCAACCATTCCAGTAAGTTCCTGTAGGTGAACAGATTCATGCGCAGCATTGCAGCGAGATTGGAGAATGACCAGTTTGCCCTTGAGATAAAGTGCAACCACTTCAAAAGCAGCAATGCGATTAAAGCTGTCCAAATCTGAGTGAGTAGTGCATTCTCAGTAGTACCAATAAATGTTTTGATTTTGAGATTCTGTTTCAACAGTCTGAAAAACTCTTCTATACGCCACCTTTCACGGTAGATACCACTTATGGTGGAAGCACCCAAATGCAGGTTGTTGGTCAGAATGTCTATGATCTCGCCGGTTTTCGGATCTACAGATCTCACCAATCTCAGATTGTGGGTGCATCCACCGGAGCTGGTTCCAGTAAGCACAATGATCTGGTCAAACAGAATATGTTTGCGTGATGGTGGAATTCTTTTCTCTATGACGCTGAACACAGTGTTGATTTTCATCCTTGTAACAAAGTACACACCCTGCATAGTCCAGTTTCCAAATTGAGTGAAGTCGTTGTAACCTCTGTCCAGAGCAAGAATTGTTCCCGGTTTAAGATTGAGATGCTGCAGTCCCCTGCAGTCATTTACCCTGGCTTCCGTTATATGGATAAACTCCGGCATCAAATCCGCATTGTCCAGGAGTACATGGAGTTTAACACCGCCCTTTCGGGACCGGTACTTTGCCCATGGGAATGATTCCAGTGCAAGTGTTATTGTGGTGGAATCAAAACTCATGAGTTTGTTCTTGAATCTGAATGGTTTCCGGGTGGCTAACATTTTTCTTGATCTGAAGGATGAAAGAGAACTGTAAAACAGATCTTTGTACATCTCAGAGGATCGGTTTGCGTTGGCATAGGCCAGTGTTGACTTGGGCGGGGCCTTCTTCAACCCGAGGTGGCTGAGCTTTCCTATGCAGCAAGCAAGACCATAACTGATCTCTCTGAGTGAGTCCGCTCTGGCGAAGTGGCA
>JAOZLN010000169.1 GCA_029934845.1 Candidatus Sabulitectum sp. | reverse complement strand
AGGACACTGACTACAACATAGAGAAATGTCTTCAACTTGCTATATCCAAACTTGAAGGAGCTTTTTGTCTTCTTCTGCTGGTTCCTCAGGGAATGTATGTGATTAGAGATTCCATGGGTTTCAGGCCGCTCAGCCTGGGGAAAATTGCAGGTGGCGGATGGATAGTTGCCAGTGAAACCATTGCCTTCCCAGTTACCAATGCAGAGTATGTAAGAGAAATAGTACCTGGAGAGATGCTCTTTTTCCCCATTAAGGGTGGTAAGTCTTGTTGTGAACCGGTTTCATCCGTTTCCGGCAGAGAGCTTGAATTATTTCCCGAAAGTGGGAAGCGGCATGCTCATTGCATATTCGAACATGTGTATTTCGCTCGACCTGGTAGTTATGTCTTCGGAGACAGTGTGTATGAAGTGCGAATCGAAATGGGCAGGCAGCTTGCCCGAGAGTTTCCTGCAGATTGTGACATGGTAATGCCGGTACCAGACAGTGGAATGTTTGCTGCCATGGGGTTTGCCCGGGAACTTGGGCTTCCTCTTGATATGGGATTCACCAGAAATCACTATGTGGGCCGTACATTCATTGACCCTGGTCATGCCACAAGGGCAGCAATGGTTATGCGCAAACTTCAACCTATCCCAGAGGCGATAAAGGGCAAGAAGGTATGTGTTGTTGAAGACAGTATTGTTCGTGGTACAACCAGCAAGGCCCGTATCAAGGCTCTTCGCGAGGCAGGTGCCCTGGAAGTGCACATGCGTATCAGTTGCCCACCACACAAACATGCCTGCTATTTTGGCATCGACTTTCCGGAAGAGACCAGCCTGATAGCAAACAAATATTCCATTGAAGAAATACGGGAACTTCTGAATCTGGACAGTCTTGGATATATGTCTGTAGAGGGTATGCTCAGTTGTGTTTCAGCCCATCCGCCGGAGAATTACTGTACAGCCTGCTTTACCGGTGAGTATCCGGTAGCACCTCCGATCAGCGAATCAAATCTTAGAGGGAGACAGATATGATTAAAGGCGGGGTGGCAATACTTGATTTCGGCAGTCAGTATACTCAGCTTATTGCTCGCAGGGTACGGGAACTGGGAGTGTACTGCGAATTGCTGCCGGGTAACTGTACATGGGGTGAGGTTAAGAAACTGGAGCCTGGCGCAATAATACTTGCAGGAAGCCCATACAGCGTTTACGAAGACGGCAGCCCGAAGCCACCGAACGAGGTTTACACCACATCTCTTCCTGTTCTTGGTATCTGCTACGGCATGCAGCTTCTTGCACACCACACAGGCGGAAAAGTTGAGGGAGGGCATCATAGAGAGTTCGGTCCTGCTCTTCTGAAGACAGAAACAAGCAGTCTTTTTACCGGAATCGAATCTGGTCAAAGGGCATGGATGAGCCATGGTGACAGGGTGACCCAGGTACCCGCCGGTTATTCTGTTGTTGCCTCCACCGACCTTCTGGCAATTGCAGCCATGGAAAACCAGGAAGCCAGGCGTTTTGGCGTCCAGTTTCACCCTGAAGTAAACCATACCGTATTTGGTTCCGCTCTTCTTGAGCATTTCCTTTTCGGAATATCCAGTTTAGAGCCCAGTTGGGACATGAAATACTTTGCGGTGCAGGCCAAACAGTACATCCTTGATGAGCTGGGTCAGAATGGTAAAGTCATACTCGGCCTCTCCGGTGGAGTGGATTCATCAGTTGTGGCTGCTCTTCTTCACAGCGCAGTTCCAGAGCGATTTGTACCAATATTTGTAGACAACGGACTTCTTCGTGATGGTGAGCGGGAAGAGGTGGAAAGAACATTCAGAGAACACTTTGGAATGGATCTGATCACTGTTGACGGGGAAGACAGATTCCTGAATGAACTTGCAGGAGTATCAGACCCGGAGCAGAAGAGAAAGATTATCGGAAGGGTTTTTATCGAGCTTTTTGAAGAAGCGGCTAAATCAATTCCCGGAGTGACTCATCTGGCTCAGGGAACGCTGTATCCGGATGTTATTGAGAGTGTAAGTTTCAGAGGACCAAGTGCCACTATAAAAAGTCATCATAATGTTGGAGGTCTGCCTGAAAGAATGAATCTCTCTCTTCTGGAGCCTCTAAGAGAGCTTTTCAAAGACGAAGTAAGAGAGCTTGGACGGGAACTCGGGCTTTCCAGATGGATGGTTTCCCGTCATCCTTTCCCAGGACCGGGTCTTGCAGTAAGAATTCTTGGAGCTATAACCCGGGAAGACCGTGATTTGCTCCAGAAAGTTGATCGGGTCTTTATTGATTACCTGCGGGAGGAAAACCTTTACGACGAGATATGGCAGGCCTTCAGTGTTCTTCTTCCAATTAGAACTGTGGGAGTTATGGGTGATGAAAGAACATATGACAGGGTGGTCGCTCTTCGTGCTGTTACAAGTACAGATGGTATGACTGCTGACTGGTACAGAATGGATCCCCGTCACATGGCAGCTGTGTCCAGCAGGATTGTTAACAGAGTTAACGGAGTGAGTAGAATTGTCTACGATATCAGCTCAAAACCACCGGGAACTATTGAGTGGGAATAGCAGACAAGGCCCTCTATACAGGAGCGTAAACATACCCAATCGGGGTAGCGTTAACAGTGTTGAAGAAAACCCGGGTCCTTTACATTTCTCGTGCCCGGTGAAGGGACAGAAATGAAGTTTAAAGCAGGTTATCAGACTCGGGACTATATGGGGATCCTTGCTGGATCAGTACTGTTTGGTATTGCTTACTCGTGGTTTCTTTTTCCGTTCAGAATTTCTCCAGGTGGAGTTGGGGGTCTTGCACAGATCCTGACACACCTCACAGGGATTTCTGAAAGCCTGTGGATGTTCGGTTTTAACATTCCCCTGTTCGTAGTCGGGTACATTTTTGTTGGAAAGCAATTTGGAGTTCGCAGTTTTGCCGGCATGATCATGTCGAATCTTATGTGCTGGGTTTTCGATCCAACACACCTTAACTGGATTCCAGGCGGTGCAAAATATGTTTACAATGTTGCAGCTGCAGGGGAAATTCCAAGATTTGCAGTGTTTCTAAGCGGTTCTTCAGAAATGGACATTCTGCTGGCTTCTGTGGCCGGTTCGACACTGCTGGGAATAGGGCTTGGTTTTATATTCAAATTCAGGGGTTCTACAGGTGGTACCGATATTCCAGTGGCGATACTTAAGAAGTACACCGGAGTCAGCATAAGTACCGGATACTGGATGGTGGAAAGCCTTATCATTGTTCTTGTAGGAGTAATGTTTGAGGATCCAAAGTTGGTCATCTGGGCTTATCTGAACCTGTTTCTTACCACAAAAATGACAGATCTGGCTGCTGAGGGAATGCCTTTTGTGAAAGCATGTATGGTTATCACCAGTAAACCTGACCAGGTCAGGGATGCTATTTTTAAATCATTGAACAGGGGGGTTACTTTTCTGAAAGCCGAAGGTGGATACGAAAGAAAACCCATGGATGTTATCTATGTCTGTGTTCACAGGAGGCAGGTAATGGTGCTTCATCGACTTGTTGAGGAGATTGATCCTGATGCTTTCATAGTTCTTCATGATGCTTACGATGTGATGGGCTACGGGTTCAAGAAAAGAACTCTTTCTTTTTAGCCATGGCAGGTCTATTCGATACTCACTGCCACCTGTTCATGGAGCCTCTCGGCCGTGACACGGGAGGAGTTCTTGAAAGGGCCTATGCAGCAGGTGTGGAAAGGTTGCTCGTTCCATCAGTTTCAATGGACAACTGGGATGCCTGTTCTGAACTCGCTCTTCTGCCTGGAATAAGCTGCAGCCTGGGAGTTCATCCCTGGTGGGCTGAAGATGGAGTTGTAGTTGAAGAACTTCGAGAGAAGCTTATCAATTCGAAGGCATCAGCAATTGGAGAGATCGGTCTTGACTGGAAGACCGAAGTACCAAGGCAGAAACAATATGCTGTTTTTGAAGACCAGTTAAAACTGGCTTCGGTAATGGATCTTCCTGTTGTATTGCACTGCCGCAATGCTTTTGAGGAAATGCTTGAGCTTCTTCAGAAATATCCAGTGCGCGGTGTTGTTCACGGATGGTCCAGAGGACCTCAGTTGATGAACAGATTTCTTCGTATCGGGCTCTTCATTTCCTTTGGAGGTGTTATTACCGGGGGTGAAGCAAAAAAGGCTATTGAAAGCGCCAGACAGGTTCCGAAAGATCGTTTTGTTCTTGAAACGGATTCACCTTCCACGGGAACCTCAGGGGTTCCTTCCGGTAAATCAGAACCTGGACATGTGGTGGCTGTTGCCAGGGCTATGGCAGAGATAAGGGGAGAGGATCTCGGAGAGACACAGGCAGAGGCATGGGAGAACTCACTGGCTTTATATGGCGACCTGTCGTAATGGATCGATTCAAAAGAGTTGTGAATTTTTATGGTGAGGATGGTTTTGCAAGGATCAGGAACACTCGCGTTCTTGTGGCCGGGCTTGGAGGCGTAGGAAGCCATTGTGCCTCAGCTCTTGCCCGATCCGGGATCGGCAGTCTTGTTCTTGTTGATTTTGACAATATCACAGAGTCCAGTCTTAACAGAAACGCCGTGGTAGGGGAGGAGGGGCTTAATAAACCCAAGGCAGAAGCCCTGGCAGGAACCCTGACTTCGCTATGCCCTGATACCGAATGCATTCCCGTAAAGCTTTTCATAACCGAGAGTACCCTGGAAGCTCCGGACTTCATGAAAGAATCAGATCTGGTTGTGGACGCCATTGACAGTGTTAATCCCAAGACTCAGCTGCTACAGTACTGTGTTGAAAGAGAAATACCAGTTTTCAGCAGCATGGGAGCAGCAGGCAGGAGCGATCCGTCAAAAATACAAACAGGGGATATCAGTATTTCAACCAATTGTCCGCTTGCCAAAATAGTTCGAAAGTATCTTAAAAGACGGGATATCAACCAGGGTATAGCCTGCGTCTGGTCCACCGAAGAAGGAATGAAGCACCTTCCTCCCGACAAAGATGAACCCCGCCTTGACCAACGGGGAAGAATCAGGAACACTCTTCCCAGCTTAATAACAATGCCCGGTATCTTTGGATACACTCTTGCTCAGATGGTTCTGGATCACATTACTGGCCAGGAAGAATGTTACACAAATGGAGTTTCTTCGCAAGATGTTTGAGGAAACGGATTGTGATGTACTTAGAGAGATGCCAGGGTATCTGATTGAACAGGAGATCAAAGGAATAGGAAATATCTAGGTACATGTTTCATGTAACTGCTATATGAGTTACCATACTGCTTTAAGCAAGCTTTCTCTTCCGCCAGAATTCTGGAATGAAGGAATAATGAGGATACTATTTGTGTAAACAGTGCAAGCCAAGAGCCGATGGCAATACAAATACCTATGAAAGTAACAAAAAACATGAGCTGCTGCGGATGACGTGATATTTTGTAAAGACCACTGGTAATGGGCTGATCCGGGGGCGCACTTTTGAAATTGAAAAGCGCAACAGCGAACCCAGTTGACCCAAGGGTATACAAGATAATTCCAGGGATGAAAACAACGGAGCCAGTTTTCAATGGGGTTAATATTATGAGACCAAAAAAGACGAACGCAAGAAAGCTTCCTGCGTAAATAGTCACTATATGTCTTTTACCCCGGCCCGACTTATCGTAAAGCCTATCTACTACATCTTTCGGAAAGACTATCAGCGCAATAATGTATGTCAAATACAGTAAGCATACAAGAACCCAGCCATTTAGCCACCCAAGTTCAAGTGTAGGAAACAGTTCCATTTCTCTTTTCTTTCCAGTGAATTTACATTGTCATGCATTTTGGCCGCCCAACGCCTCGAATAAGCTGCAATGTTACCACGGCCAATTAGTTCCCATCCAGAAACTCATATCGTAGTGTAGAGTAACCATATAGATCATTA
>JAOZLN010000168.1 GCA_029934845.1 Candidatus Sabulitectum sp. | reverse complement strand
GGTGAAACAACAGAAGGGAAATTTATGCAGAATACACTGGAATTTCTTATGCAGCTTCTTAGAACCAGAAGCGTAACCGGAAATACAGATCTGGCAGCAGAGATGGTTAAAACAAGAATGGAGTCTCTTGGTCTTGAAGTCAAAGTGACTCGCAAGGGCTCTCTGTTCGCCACTATGAAAGGCACCACAGAAGACTCGGTAATTATCAGTGCTCATATTGATACACTGGGAGCGGTGGTGTCCAGAATCACTTCCGAAGGCTATCTCAAGTATCATTGTATAGGCGGCTTCACCGCAGGCAGTATTGAAGGTGAGTATTGTCAGGTTGAAACATTTACAGGTAAACTGGTTCCCGGAACAATTCTTTATTCAAAAACCTCTGTACACGCTCATGGCAGAGAAAAAAGCAGCGCAAAAAGAAGCCACGAAGAGATGTATATAAGGCTTGACGATGCTGCTGGTTCTTCGGATGCGGTAAAAGAGCTGGGTATCAGTGTGGGGAACTACATTCACTTTGAGCCCAGGGCTTTGCACTTAAAAAGCGGATACATTAAAAGCAGACACATTGATGACAAAGCAGGTGTGGCTGTACTGGTAGGTGTGGCAGAGAGTCTTGTAAAGCAGAAAGTAAAACCCCAGAGGAATATTCACTTTCTATTCACCGTTCATGAAGAGGTCGGCCACGGGGCTGCCGGGTGGGTACCGGAAAAGGTCTCGGATTTCCTAGCGGTGGATATGGGTGTCTGCGGGGCAGATCAAACTTCAGATGAGAAGAAGGTAACGATCTGTGCAGCGGACAGTTCAGGGCCTTACAACTATGAGCTGACAAAACATCTTATCAATCTGGCAGAGATGAATGGCATTTCCTATGTGGTTGATACCTTCCCATTTTACGGATCAGATGCCGGAGCAGCAATGAGGATGGGGCTGGATGCCAGGCATGCGCTTGTGGGTCCGGGCGTAGATACTTCCCATGCCATTGAAAGAACCCATGAGAATGGTATAAAGGCAACAATTGATCTTGTGACTATTTTTGCTATGGAGTAAGAGAAAGAATGATCTTAACGGCGGAGACCAGAGAGTCGGTAACATGATCCGGCATTTTCAGGTTCTCCGCCCTGATCATTTCCAGCTGATCCATACCCCTGCCGGTAAGAACAAGAATTGTTATCAGTCCGGCTCTTCGACCCAGTTCCATATCGCTGTGGGCGTCTCCAATCATCCAGCCGCCATCAGGTAATTTATATTCTGATCTAGCCTGGTCGATCATTCCTGTTCCCGGTTTTCTGCAACTGCATCTTTCATCCGGGTGGTGGGGGCAATACATAACGGGCACAGCAGGGATCTCCGCTGCTGCAAATGCATTCTGCATTACCGTGTGAATGGATTCCACCGCTTCCGAGGTGTAGTAACCTCTTCCAATTCCCGACTGGTTGGTAACAACAACAAGTGGATGACCTGCTCTGTGAAGAATGGCAGCAGCAGCAATTGCTCCGGGGATGGGCACCCATTCTGCCGGTGTTTTTACATAGTCTGATCTGTTCTCATTGATAACACCGTCACGATCCAGGAATACCGGCAGTTTCATTTTTGCATTTTGTTCCTGTGGAACTCCACAAGATCCTCAAGGCCGTCTTCGAATGGAATCTGAGCTTTCCATCCAAGAATTGAATTTGCTTTGGCTGGATCCAGTGCCACTTTCAGAATTTCTTCTGCAAGAGCAGGTCCGTACGACGGTTTTACGTTTGTTCCAACATATCCCCGAATGATTCTGTCAAGTTCTTCCACAGAGCTGCCAATACCCCAGCCTATATTAAATATTTCTCCTTCAATATCTGATCTGGACAGATCCATGGCTGCCATATTTGCCATGGCAATGTCTTTAACATGGACATAGTCACGAAGCTGCTGACCATCTCCGTTGATCACTGGAGCTTCTCCACCGAGGTACTTTACAGTGAATATTGCCGTAACTCCTGCCTCTCCGAATGGATTCTGCCGTGGGCCGTAAACATTGGGGTATCTAAGAACGACATAACCCAGGTTGTAGAGATACTTGTAAAGATACAGATAGTGTTCCACTGTGTGTTTGCTAATTCCGTAGTGGCAGATCGGGTTGATGGGGTGATCTTCTTTTACAGGAATGTACTGAGGTTCTCCGTATACAGCGCCCCCTGTGGAGGCATAGACAACTCTTTTTACCTTGCCCCTGACAGCAGCCTCAAGAATGTTGAGAGTGCCCTTGATGTTTACATCGGCGTCGAACTGAGGCTCACGGACTGATCTGCGAACATCCATCTGAGCTGCGTGGTGACACACAATATCAAAACTGCCGTTCTCAATAAGCTTTGCAGCTTCTTCAGACCTTATATCCAGCTCATGAAGTGTGATGCCTTCATTTACATTCTCACGAAACCCTGTGGAAAGGTCATCCATTACGTGTACAGAATGCCCGGCTTCGTTAAGGGTGTCAGCTATGTTGGATCCGATAAAACCTGCTCCACCTGTGATAAGAATCTTCAATTACCAACCTCCGAGACTAGTTGTTTTTATAGTATTGGGGAAATATACCAAAGATAGACCTTTCATGTTCCACTGCTTTATAATTACGCATACCGGCAAACAAGGAGGTTTCTGTGAATGTTCTGGTTCTGTCAGGAGGAAGGTCAGCAGAAAGGGAGATAAGTCTTCTTTCTGCGAAATGGGTATCCAGTGAGCTTAAAGCTGCCGGGCATACTGTTACTGATGTGATCATCAGACAGGATGGAGCCTGGGCTCCGGCTGGTTCTTCCGATATCGTGGTCTTTGAAGCAGGGTCTGTTCCATGGAGGCTGCTCCACGGGGGAAACACAATCTCTTTTGATGTTGTTTTTCCGGTTCTTCATGGTTCTTACGGAGAGGATGGTACTGTTCAGGGGCTTTGTGCCACAGCAGGATGGCCGTGCGCAGGCGTGCCCGTAATGGGATCTTCGGTAGCAATGGAAAAACACACATTTAAAAAGCTGGCTTCCCACGCTTCAATTCCAGTGGTACCATGGGTATTTCTTGATGAAAGTAAGAATTCTTCACTTGAGTCTCTTAAAGAAGAGATAGCCCGCCTGGGATTCCCACTGTTCGTTAAACCATCAAGACTTGGTTCCAGCGTTGGCGTTGGAAAGGCGAACACTGCTGAAGAGCTGGCAGCAGCAATAAAAGTTGCTGCCGAGTATGATTCCATGATCCTCATCGAGAAAGCTGTTGATTCTCCCAGGGAAATTGAGGTCAGTGTGGTTGGTAACGGTTTTCAGATATTCAGTTCTGTACCCGGTGAAGTTCTTCCAGGCAGGGAATGGTATGACTACACAGCAAAGTATCAGTGTGATGACTCTGAACTCGCCATTCCTGCAAGTTTGTCTGCTTCTCAAGCCGAGAACATCAGAATAATGGCCGAGAGTGCTTTTCGTCTTCTTGGTGGCCGTGGCTTTGCCAGGGTTGATTTTCTGATGAATTCTGAAGGAGTCTGGCTTAACGAGGTAAACACAATACCGGGGTTTACAAGCATAAGTATGTTCCCAAAACTATGGGAGGCAACTGGAATGCGTTCCGGAGAATTGCTAAGTTTCATTCTTGATGAAGCACTTTCAAGGGCCGAGTACGGCCTGGGTCTGGAGTGATATGAGCTGTGATCTTGAACTTAGAAGTGATACTTTCTCTACTCCTTCTCTTGAAATGAGAAGAGCCATGGCCGAAGCCCCAGTGGGAGATGATGTGTTCAGAGAAGACCCCACTATTAATGCTCTTGAAGCACAAGTGGCTGAAATGCTTGGCAAGGATGCAGGATTGTTTGTGCCTTCGGGAACCATGGGCAATGGCCTTGCCATAAGATCGCTTGCAGCACCCGGAGAAAGAATTCTATGCGGAACAGAAAGCCATATCTATAATTTCGAGGGGGATCAGTTTGCCTTGAACTGCGGCTTGCAGCTGCATCGCATGAACGAAAGGGCAGACGGCATGATCCCGGTGGAAGATATAAGACAGGTTCTGGATGTGGCAGAGAATATCCACAGAGCTCCGATTTCTGTTCTTGCTCTTGAGAACACACACAACCTTCTGGGTGGCAGGATCCTTCCGAAAGATGAAGTTTCTGAAGCATGCTCTTATGCTCATTCCATGGGAATAAGAACATATCTTGACGGTGCCCGTCTCTGGCATGCTCATGCGGCAACGGGAATTTCTATGAAGGAACTTGCCCGACCCTTTGATATGGTTTCTGTTTGTTTCTCCAAGGCGCTTGGAGCACCTGTGGGTTCCATGGTTACAGGGTCTGCAGACATGATCAGCAAGGCCAGGTGGTTCAGAAAAAGAATGGGTGGAGGGATGCGGCAGGCGGGAATTCTCGGAGGAGCATGCCTCTACGCTCTGGAGCACAACCTTCCCCGGCTGCAACAGACTCACCAAAGCGCCCGAAGGCTTGCTGAGGCATTCAAGTCCACAGGCAGGTTTGAAGTAGAAATTGAGACTATCGATACCAATATAGTTTTTCTTAAAACAGAGACCGGCCACGCTGATGATCTGGTTTCCAGGCTTAAGACCCTTGGTCTGTCAGTATTGTCCCTTGACAGCAGTTCGGTGCGTTTTGTAACGCATCTTTCGCTGGATACACAAAACATTGATGAAGCAGTAAAACTAATAAAAAAGGAGATTTAGATGAAAGCAGGAGTGACCGGAGTTGGTCATCTGGGCTATCACCATGCCAGAATAATGAAAACACTGGTGGATGACGTAATGATCCATGACACAGACCCGGCCAGATTAAAGAAGGTTTCCGAGGAACTTGGAATTCGTGCTGCAGGCTCTCTGGAAGAACTTGTAGACTGGGCGGATGCTCTGGATGCTGCCTGTACCACATCAGCTCACTACGATGTAGTGATTAAAGCTCTTAACGGTAATGTACCTGTTCTTGTGGAAAAGCCCATAGCAGCCACAACTGAACAGGGCGAGGAAATGGTGAGAATCGCAGAGGAAAAGAATCTTGTTCTTGCTGTAGGGCACATTGAGAGATTTAATCCTGCAATGATCGCAGCCGGCAGTGCTGTTGATAAACCGATATTTATGGAAGGGCACAGAATGGCGGGCTTCAATGTGCGCTGTACAGATGTTTCTGTGGTAATGGATCTGATGATCCATGATATAGATATTGTGTTGTGGAAAGCCAAGTCACCTGTTGCAGAGATTCACGCTTCCGGTGTTCCGGTACTTACAGAAACCGTTGATATCTGTAATGCCAGAATTCTCTTTGAGAACGGTGCTGTGGCTAACCTGACAGCAAGCAGAATATCAACTGAACCCAAGAGGAAACTTCGTTTCTTTCAGAAGCACGGTTACATTTCTGTAGATTTTGGTGACAGGAAGGTCACAGCATTGAAGCTGGACAAAGGCATGATCGTTCCTGTGCCAATGAATGTTTTAGAGGGTGATGCCCTGACCGCGGAGATAAGCAGTTTCCTCAGTGCTGTCTCGGATGGGACGCCGGTTGCTGTTTCGGGCAGACAGGGGCTGGAGGCACTGAGAGCCGCAACAACAATTCTGGAGAAATCAGAGAAGAGCCTCCTGGCACTCCCATGAAAATACTGGTATCCGCAGGAGAAGTATCAGGTGACCAGAGAGCCGCAGAGGTTATTTCTGCTCTGAAAAAGCGCCTCAACGGTGACTTCAAGGCTTTTGGTCTTGGTGGAAGCAGATTGGCATCTGAGGGAGTAGAGATCACACATAACCTCAGTGATTACGCTGTTATGGGCTTCATGGAGATAATCAGATCACTGGGAAAATTCCACAAACTGGAGGAAGAACTAAAGGCTCTTTGTTCTAAGGAAAAACCAGACTGTATTCTTCTGGTGGATTACCCCGGTTTTAAT
>JAOZLN010000167.1 GCA_029934845.1 Candidatus Sabulitectum sp. | reverse complement strand
CAGCGAAAGCTGATACAGCAACAACCAGCAGCACAACCGTAAATAATCGCATTTTTTCCCCCATTCAATGAGTGCTCACCATGAACACAACACCATGATGATATTCGCATTCATGGCCGATGTCAAACATCCACCGCAGGAAACCTGACAGACTTCATCCACCGATTGAAATAGTTGATCCTGGAAAACTATAAAATTCTCTTACCGGTTCCTTTTCTCCGGGAATGTACAGCTTAAGCAGAAAAGCATCATCACAGGGCAGCCCGAAATGCAGCAGGCCACTGTTCTGGCTCGTTGTACCGCTGCCTCCTTCAATCTGCCGCATAAACACAACACCATTCTGCTCCAGTGTGACAATACAACCCAGGGCTGAACGATTCACACCTTCCGGAGGAACAACATGCACAAGCTGCCAGCTGCCGTCACCCCAAAAGGTTGTGTTCCTTAGAAGAGTTGGTCCATCTCCTGAACCAATTGCCAGATCAAGCAGACCGTCCTGGTCAAAATCTGCTGCAGCGGCACCCCATCCATTAAAAACTCTCGCTCCGGAAAGCCATGTCACATCTTCAAATTGCAAGTTACCGCAATTCATGTAAAGGTAAGATCTTCTGTCTGGATAAATTGAAGTTATGAACAGATCAAGCAAACCGTCATTATTGAAATCACCCCATACGGGATTTGAATGGGTTTCTTCAAAACTGATCCCTGAGTTTGCACGAATGTCTGTGAAGGAATTCCCATTGTTCTGAAGCAGCATGCTTCTGTCTGAGAACTCAATGTATCTTGGATGAGCAAGATTGGCTGAAAAAAGATCCCAGTCTCCGTCATTGTCGAAGTCACCCCATGCGCTGCCTATTGTGTGTCCCCACCATCCGTCAACATTCACTCCTGTGATTCCCCGGGAAAGGGCGGTGTTAACCGCCTCACCATCTTCATTCTCCCACAAAAAATTCTCCTGCAGTCTGTAATTAGAGACAAAAATATCCATGTCTCCGTCAAGATCGAAGTCGCAGGGGCTTACACCTCTGCCGCAAAGATGCTCTTCCAGGAAAGGTATCATTCCCAGCTCGGCTCCCGCAGGAATGAAACCGTCTTCACTTCCCAGGTAAAATGCATCCGCAGTACCGGATCCCTGGCCACTCTCGTAGCTGGCAAGATACAGATCTAGCCACCCGTCGGCGTTCCAGTCCAGCAGAGCAACCCCTTCAACAGAGGCATCGGTAGGTATAATTCCGATGGCCTCTGTGACATCCTCAAGAACCCCGCTGCGATTCACAAACAGCTGAACCGGGTTTCCGGATGTTACCAGATCAGGTACACCATCACCGTTGATGTCGCCCCATATTCCACCGTTGCCCCTGCAGAAATCAAGACCGGACATAGAAGTTACATCGGTAAAGACGGATCCATCAACATTCTGAAAAAGAAGTTTGCCTGTAAAAAGATCGGAAAAACCGTCACCATTCCAGTCACACCATGATATTCTGGTTCCCTTTAAAAGGCTGTCAGGCCCGAGCATACCCGTAACATCAGAGAAAAGAGGGCCTGAGTAACAGGTGTATTCCCGCGCCCACTGCAATGGAGTTACGGCAGAGGGAAGAATACTGTCCATGGCCAGAACAGAGTAACCACTCCAGCGGTCCCGTACTTCACCGGCAATTGCAGATTCAGTAAAGCTTCCAAGGGCACTTAATGTATCTCCGGCTGCAAGAAACAGTTTTCCTTCAAGCCAGAAGAGAGATGATCTTGTGTGGTAGTCATCTGTATCGAAATTTGTTGCAGAAATTACTTCGCCCAGTTCTTCAAGAGCCTGCTCCCGCCGGCCAAGACCAGCCATGGCAAACAGTCTTCTGAACTGGAGACCAGCTTCCATGGCCTTTCCTGTGAGCAACCATTCCTCTGGAGGAATCTCTGAAGTTGTCCAGCCATCCTGCATCAGGTCAAGACCTGCTTCTGCAAGAAGAAGTGCCTGGGTCCAGGAAGAATCTCTGTCGATACAAAAAGCAGCACCTGTAAGGTACATCAACGGGTCTTCCGGACAGGTCTCCTGCCACTGTGCAAAAAAGTCTTTCCATTGCAGAGAGTCTGATGTTTCTTTCACAGCTGCAAGGGTGTACTGCCATGCTCTGCTCCGCCAGAGCTCTGACTTTTCTCCCCACTCTTCAATAAATTCTTCCAGAACAACTACCCTGGCTGAATCATTGTTCCAGACGGGATACAGATCATCGTAAAACCTCCAGCCAATAACACTGGAAGCCTCAAGCGAGCCCTGGAACCCGTCTGTAAGAACCAGAACAAGGCTGTCAGTAAGCAGGCTGTCATCCAGCATGCTTGATGACTCGATAAGAGAGAGCAGATCGGAAGAAGACCAGGATAACTGATTACCCCACAACACAAGCTCTTCCCTCAGGCCGGCAGCAGACAGGGAACCATAGTGTTCGGTTGAACCTGCCACCGCATTCCAGATATCACAGAACAACCCTGCAGAGGGCTCTTTTTCAAAAGCCCTCTGGAAAAGCATTGCGGCCATGGTGTAACTACCGCTGCTGCTAAAAACAACAGCCTTCAAGGAATCAGATTCCCCTGCGAACTCCAGGGCTGAATCAAAATCTCTTACTGCCAGCGAATTCTCAAGATCGTTGTTAACTGACAGCAGAAAGAACAGTGTTATGAACAGCATACCAGCGCCTAGATCATATCATATGACGTTGCTGAGTCTTCTGCCTTCTCTGCAAAAAGTCCCACCAGAGCGATAAGAGATTTCAGTACATCCGGCCCGGCAACAGTGGTAGATGTGAACATCTGCCCATCTATAGAGACGGAAAACACTGCACGGTCCTCGAACAGGGCAGCAATGATCTCTTCAGTTTCATCATCAGCCTGAATTCCCTCAAGAATTCCCTCAGGGTCAACAGCTCCTCCCATAAATCCGCTGGAGGCAACATCACCCCTGAAGTAGTCCCCCGCTGAAACTCCATCAAGAATGTCCTCAGGGTCAATGTTCATTGTCACATAAAAAACATCATTGGCGATAAAGTAGAAGAAGCTCTCTCCATTCTCGTTGATCTCATAGGTGGTGATATCGTCAACTTCATCACGATCTGCTTCAGCAAAAAGAGATACCATATCAAGAGAAGACATGAATTTATCAGGATCCCGGAGTGAAATTGCAATGGTTCCTTCCATGCTCTCGAACTCATTGTACTCGTCCAGCTCTATCTCCTGAATTGAGATACAGAAATCGCCCTGGAATACTGCGATGAATTCCTCGAGAGAATCAAAACCGATAAATGGAAGACCTGCTTCGATATCCTCAAGATTGGTGGTCGCAGTGCCATCAAGCAGGTTCTCATACTCTGCTGCAAGCCATTCCATGTCCAGGGTGTACCTTACTGCAGCCATGGTGTTCTCGGGGAATTTAATGCTACCGCTTTGAAGCCCCTCTCCGGCCAGCCCTGTGTAAAGTTCAACCTCATCATTATCAGTAATAACAGTGATCTTCAGCACACTCTCACTGCTGTTGCTGCTGAAGACTCCATAAATTGGAACATCAGTAACCTCTTCCGAGAAGAAAAAGTTGATACATGAGTTATCCACAACAGTAGCACTGTTCATTGCGATAAAGTCATCGCCCGAGGAAAGAGGGTCATCTGCAAGAGCATCCTCAAGGTTATCCAGCAGGTCATCGTCGTCCCAGGCTACTACCATAACGGTGTACTCTCCCAGAGCAAGAAACTCTGTGTCACCAAAGTCTGAATCTTCAACGAATTCTTTCAGTTCTGCCCCATCACCGCACGGAAGAAAGAATGCTACTATCTCCTCATCCTCAGTTAAAGAAATAACACCTATCTCTCCGTCAAGAATACCAAGTTCTTCTTTCCATTCGTCCCAGACAAACGGGTCAAGATCAAGGTTCAGATCCTCTATTTTTTCAATAGCATCTTCAGGAAGAACATCTTCCAGCATTTCAAGAATGCCTGCCAGATCCATTGATTCCGGATCAATGGTTATGTACATGTCATAGCCTTGAGGCATCTGGCCCAGCAGCACTGATCCTCCGCCTCCTCCACCCATGCACCCGGTGGCTGCAACCAGCAATAATGAAACAAGAGTTGTTATTAAATATCTCACAATTTTCCCTCCCTGTTATTAAGTCCCATATCACACATTACCTGATAATATCAATTTCTATTCCACCAGGCACAGTTTCCTTGAAATCATACAGCATAACTCTTAAAGAATCAGCAGACGCCCATGGAGCTGCAAGAAAGTCTACTCCGCCGTTTACACACACAACCAGAGGAGGAGCGATCTGCATTCTTGCCACATGAACCCAGTGCTGTATTCCCGGGATCTCGTCTCTGTAGACAATTGCATAGTTCACTCCGTTAACAGCAGCAACAGAGTCTACCCATGCAGGGTCTGAAGCCCCCTGAAGAGCTGCAGGCGTGGCAAGACCCCAGAGATCAAGCACGTATTCATCGTAGCCCATAGAGACCAGACCCAGGTCGTTAACTGCAACCGGTTCCTGCAACCAGCCATGAACAAACCTTCTCATCTGATACTGCTGCTGATAGATATTACCGGAAGCATATGTGATCTTCGTGTAACCACTAAGATAATCTGCGCTTAGAACAAGCAGAAGGATCACTGCAGGAATTCTCTGCTTTTCCAGAATATTCCTGTACAACTGAAAAGTGATCAGAATTGAGAAAGCCCACATGTAAACACCATACCTGTGAAACCACCCGGATCTGCCCACTACAAGATGAAGAATAACTGCAACCATAGCAGTAGCTGCAAGAAGCTTTTCTATCCTGCTTCTTTTTTTACTGAAAAACAGAGAAACAAGAGGAACCAGCATAAACAGTTGAACCAGCCCTCTTAGACTTTTCAGAGAATTAACCAGATTCCCCAGAATTGAAGCCATGCTGCCGGAATCACTCACCACGGCAGACTTGGCGTTGACCGAAGCTGGCATTGGGCTTAAACCCATATTTACAAGAAACACAGAATATCCGCCAAGCAGAACAGCCAATACAAGAAAAAGTACCAGTGCTTTTTTCCTGTCACCTGCTGCAAACAAAAACGCCAGAACTGGAAGTGAAACCGCAAGACACTCGTATCGTACCAGAGGAGCAGCAACCAGTGAGATCGCCAGCCACAAAGGAACTCTGCGATTCGCAGGGTATTTTGATACTCCAAGTGCAATTGCAACAACAAGCAGCAATTGCAGACTGTGCTCCATTCCAGTAAGCACGAGCCCGGCCAGATTGAAGGCAAAAATAGAAGCAATGGTTACAAACAAACCCCTGCGGCCAAAGAAACGGTGAAGAAGAAAGACTGTAAGCACTGCAAAAATTGTATTGAGCAAAAGCGGAGAAAGAAAGAAAAAAGAAACAGCGGAAAAAGGAACCAGCAGAAATGGCCACAGCACAGAAGAGGATGGTGCTGTAAATTCATTCCGGTTTATCCCGTAATGTCCCTGTGCTATGTTCTCCGAAAGAGCCAGATGAATGTAAGGGTCATCCAGCGTATACACAAAGTGACCGTCATTCCCTCTGGTGGAAAGGATCAAAGGAAGCAGAATAGCCACAAGCAGAACCACAACCGGAATTATTTCCTTTTTCATCCCCCCCCTTACTGTTCAATCAATATAAAACAATAGCAAATTCCAGGTATAGTCGCCTGGCTTCCGTAACCGGATGTATGGAATCTGTTTTGCTTTCAGGCGGTAGAACCGGCTGTATTAACTTCTTACCTCCACAGGCGTTGAACCTGTGCAATCCAGCACTTTAGAAGGCGTGCGGACAGGAAGAGGGCCTGCATCAAGGGTAAGATCTACTGAGCTTCTCATCTGGCTGCTAATGCCTGATATGGTCAGTGGGAATTGTTGAC
>JAOZLN010000010.1:14318-17891 GCA_029934845.1 Candidatus Sabulitectum sp. | reverse complement strand
ACCTGATCCAGTCCACTTCGGCTTTGATAAGTTTTTCACTTCGGCGAAGACTGTGTGCTATCCTCAGTATGTATCCTGCATTGTTCAGGCTGTACTTGAAAATGTAGCTTTCAAAACCCCCCAGCTTCTCCAGTTGATCACTTCTTACCCCGTATCTTTCTGATGATTCCCTCAAAATGCCTTCACTGAATCGGTCTGTAATTCGTTTTTCCAAGAAGTTCCTCCAAATTAGAAGCATGTCCGAGGCACTCTCCTGCGGGTAATGTTGATGTTCACACATTATAATACCTGCTATGTTAAAACTCGCAATTCAATGGTTCTGGGTATTGCTCAGAAGAACA
Source organism: Candidatus Sabulitectum sp. (assembly GCA_029934845.1). Lineage (GTDB taxonomy): Bacteria > Fermentibacterota > Fermentibacteria > Fermentibacterales > JCC-6 > Sabulitectum. Next base: position 17,550 of record JAOZLN010000010.1, on the reverse strand, counting down.
GCAGGGGTCTGCCTTGATCTATTCAAGGTAATGATACCTGCATTGATCGCAGTTAAGATTCTTGAAGTTGCCGGTATCTTCGGGCCAATTGCTGATGCTATTTCTCCAGTGATGAGGCTGGCAGGGCTTCCCGGTGAGGCCGGGCTTGCATGGGTAACTGGAATGCTCTCCAATATGTACGGAGGGCTGACGCTTACAGCAGGAATGATACACCCTCTTCACTTGAACACCGCTCAGGTAACCACTCTGGGCTGTATGCTTCTTGTTTCCCATTCTCTTCCAGTGGAAATAACTGTAGCCGCTCGAGCAGGCGTAAAACCATGGTTCCTGATTCCCTTCCGGCTGATCACAGGCCTGATCTTCGGAATTATTCTGGGGCAGATCTTCAAAGCAACAGGCACCCTGCAGGACACCCCCTCGGTTATATGGAGTGCTGCAGAACAGGGCGCAGGTATTCTTGAATGGGTCATTGGAACCCTGCGCAGTATGGCAACGATCTTTGTTGTTATCCTGGTAGTTCTTGGTTTTATGGATATTCTGGACAAACTGGGAATCATGACCCTGCTGAAAAACATTTTCAGACCAGTATTCACTCCAATGGGAATAGGTGATGAGGCCTCAACAATAACAGTGATCGGTCTGGTTCTGGGAATATCATACGGCGGAGGAATGATAATTCGGGAGGCTGGCAGGGGAACCATACCCCCCAGACAAATACTGGCTTCTGTTTCCTTTATGAGCATATGCCATGCTGTTATTGAAGATACTTTTCTTGTTGGTTCTCTTGGGGTCTGGGCAGTAGCTGCGCTGCCCGGGCGAATTCTTTACTCCTGGGTGGTAATGTATCTGCTGCTGCTTGTATCCAGACGATTGTCCGACAAAAGAATTATGAGCTTGTGTGATCCACCGAAGAGCTCAGTCTGAAATCTTCTCCGATTCATTCAACATTCTGGTTTGTCTGTCCCACAAGGCAGAAAAACACTGGTCGACTGTAGGGTTCTCCGGCAGAATTCCATCGGCAGTCATGTCTTCAAGCATGCGAAGAATGGTGCCTATTACCGGCCCTTCAAAACCCATGGCTTGAAGATTCTGCCCCATTTCCAATGGAAGTATTCGTCCACGGGTCTGCGAGGCTGCTCGCTCTCGCAATTGCTTAAGTGCTTCCAGAGATCTGACTACATAATCAGGCTTGTGTGCCTTAATGTCTGCTTCAGCTAGAACAAACAAATTCTCCAACTGGTCATCCACATTCCTCATGAGCCTTCTTACTGCACTGTTGCTCCACTCAGAACGGTAAAGTACAGGACGCATGTGGTTTCGCACAAGCACGGCAAGAGCCTTCCTGTCTGCTCTTGAAAAACGAAGTCTCTCTGCAACTGAATTTACTATTTTTTCACCAAATACCTCATGACCGTGAAAATGAGGTTCTCCCTGTTCATCGACCCTTCGGACAAGCCCCTTCGCCGAATCATGCAGCAAAGCTGCCCACCGTAGAACAGCCACAGAAGGCACTTGAGCCAACACATCAAGCGTGTGATGCCATGCATCGCCGGTGTGATATTTCCCCTGCTTCAGCCCGTCAATTACGAAAAGATGCTCAAGCTCTGGAATAACTTTAAGCAGAACGCCATCCTGTTTCATCATAGAAAGAGCTTCCGCAGCTTTTCTTCCATCCTCTACTGCAAGAATACCTGTGATCTCTTTGTACTTTCGTTCCGGAGATATGGTGGCCAGTTCTCCTGAATATGTTCTGGCGGATTGTCGCACCCGTTCTGCAATTGAGAAGCCCAGTTTTGCAGAAAACCTGTAGGCTCTGAGTATTCGAAGGGGATCATCAAGAAAAGCTTCATCCGATCCACCGGGAGTATCAATAACCTTGTTCTTCAGGTCTTTCATTCCTCCACACGGATCAATAAGAACGCCGCTTGAATCAATTGCCATGGCATTTATGGTGAAGTCTCTGCGCTTAAGGTCTTCCTGAATGGTTCCCCCGAACTCTACAGAAGGGAATCGTGACCCACGCCTGTACACCTCTGCACATCGGAAGGTTGTGATCTCTGCCTTCTCATGAGTTTCAGGAGTAATGGCAGTAACAGTGCCATAACGCACGCCTGTTGGAATAACCTTAATACCCGTCTCCGAGAGAAAATCTATAACATCCCCGGGCTTGGCATCAGTTGCATAGTCCATATCCCCGGGGGAAACTCCCAGGAACCTGTCCCGTACTGCTCCACCAACCAGGTAAAGACTGTAGCCTGCTTTCTTAAATATATCAAACATGTGATGAATATACTCCCGAAGGAGGTTTCAGTGTATAGCTCCCCAGCGACGATTTCTGGCAGTTATTATGATCAGGGCGATCACCGCACCGGAAGCTCCCAGTATCCACAGACCAAACCGGTCAACCAGAAACCCCAGGATCGGAGCATATATCATGGCAGAGAGTGATTTTGCCTGGGATTCGATAGACAGCACTGTCGCTCTTCGATTTCCCGGGGAGACATGATCAAACCGACTGATCTGCATGGGTCTCCAAAGATTTTGTATCAGCTCCAGTAAGACGAATACAACAATGGCTCCAATGTACCACCCTGCAATCAGCATTGGTATCAGGGCAGCGTAGCACATCAGATCAATCCACCAGAGAAAGGTAGCACTTTCTCTTTCTCCTCCGGAACGGGTTACAAGCCTGTGGGAGAATCGTGAACCGAATATCCCAAGTACTGCCAGCAGAAAATAAACTGCTCCAGCCAGAGTGGCTGAACCTCGGTCTCCCTGAAGACCTGCAAGAAGGGGAATTGAAATTACCATGGTTTTTATCACAGGCTGTATGTAATCGCCGGTAATCTTGTGAACTCCCTGAAAACCCATGGTCTCCATCATGAGATTCCTTAGCGGTTTGAATTTTACAGCCTCGATCACAGAAGACTTCATTATTGCAATACTGTCTCGAAGTGTATTATTGCCGCGGTCTTCCCCCTCAAGATCACCCGGGTAAGTGAGCAGATTCACAAGATTGATCAGATAAGGCGGAATACAGAAGAAGAATACAGTAGAGAATGTACCTGTCCTCCAGACAAGGACAGCGGCAATAATACTTGAAAGGGCTGTACCGGTCTTTGACCAGGACCTTGTTACGCCGTAAACCTTTGTTTTCTCACTTAGCCTGCCCTGGTTCTCCAGCCATTTAAATATCATGGCCTTGTGGGTTCCCGTTCTGAAGGCATCACCA
>JAOZLN010000010.1:0-14308 GCA_029934845.1 Candidatus Sabulitectum sp. | reverse complement strand
TTTTTAGAGGGCAGAACTTCAAGTTCTCCATTTAAGGCATCACCAATAGCAAAAAAGAACATTGCAAGAAACAGCAGAAAGAATGATGACGAGAAACCAAAAACCAGGAATGCAAGAATGTAACCAGCCATGGAACCGGCCATGCAGAGCCTTCTGCCGTGAGAGTCGGCAAGAGCTCCGCTTGGTACTTCCATCAAAGTCACTGCCAGCTCCCGGAAGGCAACAAGCAACCCTATCTGAAAGAACGAGAGCCCTTTCTCCAGAAAAACAAGCAGAAGAAAGGGTTCATAGTATTTCTGGTTCTTTAGAAATCCATAAAGGCTGAATCTGCGGATCATACAGTACCCTATCCTTTGAATACCCTGCGAAGAAATCTTTTAAAACGCCCAGGCTTCTTTTCCCCGGAGTCTCCAGGCTGTTCACCGGAAAGATGCGAAAGAATGGAAGCTGTATCCACATGAGAAGATATCAGCTCAACTATCCTTCTGATCTTCTCCTCCTCGTGGGGTTCTACCTTGAAAATCTTCTGCGACAATCTTCCAGCAGACTTTTCAAGCCCCTGGTCTGTGGCAAAAAGAGGAATTCCGGTTGCTCTGAATGCCTCAATTCTTCTTGAATCGGGCTCACCGCCGCAGACAATAACAGCTCCCGGACCGGTGCCTCCGGATATCCGGGCAACTACCAGAGCATCAAGTATATCAGGTCGAGAGTGATCTACAAGCAGAGACCTGCGTGGATTTTTCTCTACAACTCTCAAAGTTTCTTCTGCTGAACCAAAAGCAGTCAAATGACCGGCAACATGATTACTGTCTGCCTTCATCTTTACAATAGGCTCTGCACCTATGGCCCTCTGAATAAGCCCCAGTGAAGGCCTTGCAATGCTGTCCTCGTATGGGATATAGCCGAATACTGGAATATTTCTTTCGGCGAACCACTTCCCCAGAAGAGATTTTACCGAATCCATCTTTGCAGGAATGATCCTGTTGATAACAACACCCAGCACAGGCACATCGTGGTGGTAGAACATAGAAGAACACAAACTGAATCTGTCAATAGTGGAACCGATTCCCCCGTCCAGAACAAGTATCACCGGGGTTCCCAGTATCTTTGCAACCCTGGCGTTGGACAGATCGAAAACACACCCCACACCAGGATGCCCAGTACCTTCCACAACAACCATCCTGCCCTTTTTCCCAAGGGCTTTATACGCTCTGCGTATTCTGCCTGGAAGATCTGAAGGTTCCCCCAGCTTAATGTACCTGGCAGCAGCCCCGTGAGAGGTAGAAAAAGGTGCCGAGTTATCCAGGGAAAGCCCCATACCCAGAGCTCTGTCTACAAGCCATGAATCCTGTCCGACCTGCTCGCCTTCAACAAGAGTGGTCTTCTGCCCCAGTGGTTTGGTGAACGAAACACCATTTGGAAGAGTTTTTCTGAATTCTTCAAGCAATCCAAGACACAGGGTTGTTTTACCTGCATCCTTCCCGGCTCCGGCAATGTAAAGACCTTTGCTCATGTTTCTCCAATCATGCTGTACTGCATGAATTATACAGAAAGAGATTCCTGCTGTCCCAACAACGGGAAAAGACCGCATGGGCCTCCGAAGAAAACAAAACCGGATTTTTCCAATCAGAAAAGGACAAACACCTGCTTCACCGATCACTGGGAAATGGTACGACCTGCATCAGGAGATGAGTATGGTTCTGCTGATGGTCTACTTCGCAGCAAAGCACAATAATCAGCGAGTTCTCTTCCGGGATAAGCCCGGCTGAAAACAGAATCAAGAGCTGTCAGCGCTTCTCCATAGAAATTTGAACCCGACCTTAAAGCCACACCATAGTTAAACATTCCTGGATAATAGTCATACCGTTCGCGAAAGATCGGATCATCCAACAACATCTTTCTGAAAAGGGTATAGTCTGTATGAGGCAGCCAGATAATATCGGGATCTCTGGAAAGGATACTGCCGGAAGAAAAGCCCCTCAGAACAAGATCCTTATCGTGCAGACCTGCCATATCAATAATAACAGCATGAAGGTTCTCCGAAGCGATGTATCCGTATTCCGTTGCCGCTACTTTAACTCCCGGCGGCAGGTTGCCCACAAAGGATGACATGTATTGAATGGAAGCCCACCAGGGGATGGTTTCCAACGGCTGTTGACTGGGCATTACATACACAGTTTCGGGAAGACAAAGTTGAGTTTCTTCTTTTCTTTTATGACATAAGCGTCAAGTTTAGCACACTCAGTCAAAAGCCGTGTTACGAAAGGAACTGAGAACTCATAGAAAGAATTCTCGCTTCAGTATTACTGGGAACATGCATTGCACAGCTGCAAGCAGAGTGGCTTAATACCCAATACAACCAATACGCAATACACTGAAACAGATCCGGGCTAGTAATAAAATGACCAGTCTATCGGAGGAAAACCACCTTCTGCGAAACGGTGCTGCTACCTGCTTCCAGCGTGATAATGTACCCGCCGCATGGAAGAGCAGTGTCAGGAGTCCAGCTGAACAGGTTACTTCCCTCAGAGAGATTTTCCGATAGTGGATTGGCGATCTCTCTTCCCTGCAGATCGTAAACTGTCAGTTCAACGTGACATGATTCGGGAAGATTGAATGACAGATTCAGATTACCGTAAAAGGGGTTTGTAACCAGGTTGAAATTCACCGGTACGATGGCTGCTTCAGTGTACTCAACACCTACCGCTTCATCGTTAAATGCGTACATGAGACCATCTGACGGACCTGCGCAAAATGCAATGTGTGGTCTACTCTGGGAATCAAGAGTAAGGTCAAGATCTCCTCCCCCGTTCCCAACAGGACAAACATTTTCTGTCTGCCAGCCTGTTCCATCATTCCATGAATATGAAAGTGAATCACCACTAAGGTTGCAGTGGGCAATACGCTGGTTGCCGTACTGGGTAAGTGCCAGTGAAGTGTCATATACATTGGCACCGGTTTCTTTAGCATCCCCGGTTGCCAGGCTCAATACAGTTTCAACATTCCACACGGAACCATCCCATTCTGCGTATCTCAGCTCTTCCGGTGCTGTGTAAGAAATGCAGGGGTAACCGTTTCCATTATGAACAAGAGAAATACCCATGGGCTCTGCAATCATTGATGTATCTACAAAAGATGTGTTCCATACTCCACTCTCATCACGATAGGCATACTTTAGCCCCGGAGTAGGAAGGTTCATGCTGTAGGCTATATAAGCCTTGTTCACACCTTCCCTGAGAATTGAATTGTAGTTGCCTGCATCATCACCCGCATCCACTAGTTCGATAAGCCACTGACTACCATTGTTATACAAATACTTGAGATTGTGCTCAAAAGAGTAAAAGCTTATTCCTGGATTGTTCTCACTGCTTAATCCTAAAGAGTTCCACTCACCATAGGCAGCAGTAGGCATTACATAGTTCCAACTGTCTAAGATCGGATCCTGTACGGCAGAAATGATACAACCAGTCCAGGCGAATGAAACATGTGAAATATCGTTTTCATCAGTAACCATATCAAAGTATTCACAATCTCCATAATATGTATCGTAAATAAGCTCTGTGCTCCAGGAAGTTCCATTGTACACTGCATACTTTGCACCTTGCCCAGATCTACCGTAAGCAATTCTCGGAAGCCCCGCACTGTCCAGGCTGATCGCGGGAGTTTGTCCACCTGAGGTTGATACGGTTTCCACAAACCATTCAGCAGATGCAGTAAAAAATAGACTGCTGACCAAGAGAGTGCAGGTGATAATTGATTTGTTCATTACTGTTATCCCTCCATATTGTTGACTATGCTGAATTATATACAGTAATTAATCTTAAGTAAACACAATTGCCAATGAAACCTCCGACTAAGATGGGGAGGAACATATTGGGACTAAAAAGAGTGTATTCTTCCATCTACACAGGTGATAACCGTTCGCTCCGTTTCGTCCAGATTGATTCTGTCTTCATTCCCAGAGAAAAGAGAATCACCATAAGAACTGATACGACAGATTACAATGTAATTAGACTCTTCTGCTGTAAGCATTGTTACTGCTTCATTTAATCCGTTTCTAAATACATAAGCGCCATGGTAACTGTCTGGGATTGCCAGAATGTAAATGCAGTCTGCATCGTATTCCGCAACAGACTCTGCGATCCCGAAACAAAGCTTTCCTGCCTGAACCCAGTTTTTATTCGATCTTTGCAGAAAAATTCCCTGTAAGAATATTGTACCGACGATAACAATCAGAGAAAGTTTGCGTTCCTTGAAAAGAGAGATCATCGCAACTGTAAAGAAGCCCGTTGCAAACACACCTGGCAGATACAGAAATCTCTCTGATTGAGTATCGAAAAGAGAAGCCTTCATACCCAGCACCGGCAAAAGGGAGACAAAGAAACAAGCAGCCATAAGAAAAAGTAGATTCTTCTGTTTTGGCGCGGCCCTTCTGAACAGAAGAATGGAAACTGGCAGAATCAACGCCAAAAGAAACAACGGTACAACAATCGGGTTTTCTGTCACAATTCCTCTCAAGCTGAGAGGAAACGGTGGCATCATTACTCGCAGCATATATCGCACCAGATTCTCGGCAAGATCTAAGGAAGAAAGATCAAGAAAACCTCCATACCTGATACCCGATACCAGACTGCCCTCAGTCATGGCTCGAAAAAGAAAATAGACAACTGCAATAAGTGCAGAGAAGCCCACAAGGGAAAGATTTCTGCGAAGGTTCTCTTTATGCGATACTGAGTGATAGGCAAGAAGAAGCCCCCATAAAAGCGGTGTAATTATCACGCTCTCTTTTGCGAGCAACCCTATTGGAAACAAAAGAAGAGCAAGGGCGGAAAACAGAATTGATTTCTTCCCAAGTTGTCTGTAAAAGAAGTAGAGGGATGCAAGACACAGCGCTGTTGCGATAATGTCAGTTCTTCCTGAAACCCAGGCAACAGACTCGGAGTGAGAAGCAAGAGAAAGGAAAAGAATTGAAGATAGTATTGCGTACAGACAGTGCCTGTGTACTTGAAGCTGCTTCAGCAATAAAGAGAAAAGCAGAAATACTGCCATCCCGGAAACAAGATGCCAGAAGATATTTGTAAGGTGGAACCCTGCTGCATTATTACCCCAGATCAGGAAATCAGATAAATAGGATAAAGTTGTTACCGGACGGAAAAATGCAGATCCCGCCTCACCTCCCCAGCTGGAATAGTAACCATCTCCTGCAATCCTGTTAACAAGCACAAAGTCATCTGATACAAAACCTGCTTCCACTGTGACTGCAAAACAAAGAACTACTGTTACAATCAGAACTGAGATTGATGTAAAAAGACATTGTTTATCTGACAAGATCACCCCCGTTGAAACACCAGAGGAATATCGTTCCCGTGCTCCCGTACCATCTTTTCAGTTCGTTATCCCGCTGTACTGTAATTCTGTTTGGTAAGGACAGGCTCTGCGCTCTGTCCGGTACAAGAAGATCCCACGAAATGTAGTCCTCGGAGCAATCGGGGCCGGTCCAGCTCAATACATAATCTACACCCATATCTTGCAGATACTCCTGTAGCCTCTTCAGCTGAATAGACTCTGCCAGTTCAGCACTGCCGGCAAGCCCCTCCATCTGCACAACTCCTCCACGGAAGAAATACGCGAAGCTGCCTGCTCTGTCTCCCATTGCAATAAGCGTTGAATCTGTCATTGTCTCGTTGAGCTCCTCGGCGATATACATGTTCCTCACTCTAAAGTCCTGGGAATTCTCTGCTCCATAGTGCCAGCCCCAGAAAACTGCAAGAGAAACAGCAGACACAAAAAGGAAAACTGAGGAAATACGCAGCAGCTTTTCTGAAATTCTGAAAAGACTGAGCAGTTTCTGCAAAAGAAATGGAAGACAGAATACTGAGAAAAGCACCGCTGGATATGCATACCAGTACCATAATCTCCAGCTGGATAAAAACAGTTGTGAGGCAGTAAACAGAACCATGAACAAGCTCACTGCTTTAATTGATGGCTTTGTATTCCTGAAGAACAGAATTCCGAATGACAAAAGTAAAAACAGCAGGTAAAGCCCCCAGGGGCTTCGTATGCCAAGGGGGTCAGAAAGTAGAAACAACTGCTTTGCAAACAAGGTATTCAGACCAAATCCGGATGCCTTGATACCTCCGGATACAGACATCCAAGTATTAAAGTAAATTTTGTTCGCTATAAGATACAGGATGCCTGCAGTTGCACCGGGAAGAAATACAATAACAGAGCTTTTTCCCTTTCCATGCAGCTTCACTGCCCATATCCCGATCAATAACGCCAGAAAAGCTGCATCAAGTCTGGCGAGCCCAATAAAGGCAAGTACTATTCCAAGTAAGAAGAGCGCGCGTTTTGAGCTGGAAGGAGTAATTCTGTCAAGCAGAACCAAAGCAGCAATTGCCAGTGGTAGAAGAATGGAGGTTTCCATTGCCAGATGTGCAAAATCCCTCAGATATCTGAGAAGAAATATAAAAACTATCAGAACTACAGTAGTGGAATAGTTCCTGCAAAGTGTTTTAACTGAGAGATATCCAGCAGCAAACATCAGCAAAGCGGAAAGTACACTTAGTGCCCGAAGAAAGTTAATCTGATCTGGAACAATCCATCGGGTTACAATAATCATTCCCATCCACAGAGGGTGAAAACCATTCGTTTCAGAAACACCATCAAAAGAAATGATGTTTTCTTCTACTGAATTCCGTGCAATTGTTGCGTAGAAGAAGGCATCATCTTCAAAGCGACACACAAGGTTCTCCTGCGATGCCAACAAGGCGGTGAATGTATCCAGAACCAACCATACCAGAAGAACGGCAATAAGCAGTCTGTGGTCAATCCTGTGTTTTACTCCGTTAATTAGCTTTTCCAAATACTCCACCCTGCAAAGATGATACAAGACCAAAGATTACCTGTATTATAGGAACACTGAAGTGAAGATGTGATAGCTTCTTCCTGTTGAAGGTATTCTCAGCGCCCGAGAACTCCGGGGAATTGAATTATGAATTCCCTGATCTCATCCCTCACTCTTCTGTAGTGTTCCATAGCTTCTTCCTCCGTCTCTGCATCCCGGGCAAGCCTGGGTGGGTCATCAAACCCTCTGTGGATAAGTCTGGTTCTTGCAGGGAAGAATGGGCAGGTCTCATGGGCATTGTCGCAGACTGTAACCACATAGTCAAAGTCTTTCTCTTCCATTTCGTCAACTGTTTTACTGAAGTGACTGGATATATCAATACCTATTTCCAGCATGGCTTTAACCGCAAACGGATTAAGACCGTGTTTTACTATTCCTGCCGAAAACGACTCGAAAATATCTCCCATGAGACTTGTGCATAGCCCTTCAGCCATCTGGCTTCTGCACGAGTTGCCGGTGCAGAGAAAAAGAACCTTTGTTTTAGCCTTCATCTTTCAGACCTCGCTCCTTAGTTCGCACATGGCAGCATTCATTACCCTGTATCCATCTGCATGTAGGGTGTGCCAGAAACATACCTGTAATCGGGGCCAGAATACAGATCCACAGATGCCGAAGCTGCCCTGATACAAGAGCGGGGCCAATTGAACGGGCAGGATTCATTGATGCGCCGGATACAGGGCCTCCCATCATGGCTTCCAGGGCAACCATTCCTTCTGCCAGCAGTCTGTCAGCTTTCAAAACACCTCCCCTGCAAAAAAGAAAACCGGTACCAACTTTGCTACAATCGAAGTTGTTTGCTAATTTCGCGTTAACTGAAATCGAACCGGCGCACCCCGATATTTCAGAGTACGCCGGTGAGGAGGGATGTATGACCGGAATAACCGGATGAAGCACAGGTCTTACCTGCCTGCCTTCGTATATATATACCCCGGCTTGTGATCAAAGTTCCATTTGCAAAACCGGCACACAGGGGGTGAATCCATGTGCCGGTTCGCCCGCAAACCCGGAGGGCAGGCGCGGGTCGATCAGTTCAGGTCAACAGAAATGCCGGTGACAGTAAATATCACCCGTTCACATATGTTCACTACTCTATCCCCTACACGCTCGATATTGTGGGCTACCCAGTCCAGCATCATTGTCTGTTCAATATTCGATGGTTTTTCCATGATAAAGGTTAGCAGTTCCCTGTGAACCTGGTTGTAGAGTATATCGATCTGAAGATCTCTTGCAGGAATTTCTCTGGCTGCCTTCTCATCATCTTCGGTAAACGCGCGAATCGCATCGTCCAGCATTTCGTTTGCGATCTCCTCCATTCTTGGGATACTTAGAAGAGGCTTTATCAGTTTACCAGGCCCGATCTTCTGGCTGATCCTGGCTATTCCCTTTGCATAATCACCGATCCGTTCGATCTCGGTGGATATCTGCAGGATGGAAAACAAAAGCCTCAGATCTGTAGCAACAGGCTGCTGTGTTGCTATGATATTCAGGCACTGCTCTTCTATCTCAAGACATTTCAGATTTATGATCTCATCGGATTCTATTATCATGGATGCACCCTGCATATCTCTATTCTCCAGATACTTCACAGACGCGGAAAGATTCTTTCTGACCTCTTCTGTTACATGGAAAAGATTCCCTTTCACCGCATGAAGTTCTCTGTCAAAACTGTCTCTGCTCATTATTACCCTCCTGTCAGCCAAACCGGCCGCTTATATAGTCTTCGGTTCTTGAGTTCACAGGGGTAGTGAATATCTGTTTCGTTGCCCCGAACTCGATCAGGTTCCCTGCACGGTTCTGATCGGTAAGCATGAATGCTGTGTAATCGCTTACCCTCCCGGCCTGCTGCATATTGTGTGTAACAATTGCAATTGTGTAGTTTTTTTTCAGTTCATTCATCAGTTCTTCAATTTTCAGAGTAGCTACCGGATCAAGTGCTGACGCCGGCTCATCCATAAGAATTACCTCAGGCTCTACAGCAATTGCTCTGGCTATGCAAAGTCTCTGCTGCTGTCCACCGGAAAGCGACATACCCGACTTCTGCAGATCATCTTTAACCTCTTCCCATATGGCAGCCTGTCGCAAGCTTTTCTCCACAAGAACAGCAAGTTCAGAGCGGTTTTTTAGCCCGTGAAGTCTGGGTCCGTAAGCAACATTATCAAAAATTGATTTTGGAAAGGGGTTGGGTCTCTGAAAAACCATACCCACTTTCTTTCGAAGCTTCACTACATCTTCCCTGGCAACATCTCTACCATCAAGGTTCACTGTACCAGTAGTTGTAACGCCGGGAATAAGATCGTTCATTCTGTTAAAGCTTCTGAGAAAGGTACTCTTTCCACATCCTGAGGGTCCGATGAATGCAGTAATTCTGTTTGATGGTATCTCGATGTTTATGCTGTTCAGTGCCTTAAATTTACCGTAATAAAGACTGTAGTCCTCTGTGCTCATCCTTGTTGTTTCATTCTCCAATTCATTCACCCCTGTTACTATTTTGCTGCGATCTTATTGGTAACCATATTGATAGCAAGATTCATAATTATGATCAAAGCCACCAGAACTGCTGCAGTAGACATTGCCTTGTCGAAGGCTCTTGTTTCCATAGCCAGATAGTAAACATGAAGGGCCATGGTTCTTCCACCTGACATCAAAGAGTGAGGAACTCTGTAGCTGCCTCCAAGTGTTACGAAGAAAATGGCGGTTTCGCTTACTATGCGTCCCGCGCTTAGCAGAATACCTGTTGAGATCCCTCTGAGTGCTGCTGGAAGAACAACCTTCCAAGTGGTTTCCCATCGGTTGGCACCAAGGGCAAGAGATCCCTCTCTGTAGCCGGCAGGCACTGCCTTTAATGCCTCTTCTGTTGTTCTGATGATCACAGGAATTATCAAACAGGCTCCGGCAAGGGAAGCGGAAAGAATAGAGAATCCAAGATTCATTGCAGTGACAAACAAAGCATAGCCGAACAAACCAAAGATTATTGAAGGAACACCTGCAAGGGTATCCACTCCAAACCTTGCGATGCTCACCATTCTGCCAGCAACCCTGTTATCTGTATTGCTTGAATACTCTGTTAAGTATATAGCTGTTCCCACCCCAAGGGGCGTAGCGAATACTAATGTCACAACAATCATATAGAATGTGGTAACGATGGTTGAGTAGATGCCACCATCACAGGAAAGGCCCCCGCGAGGTGATGTGGTAAAAAAGTCAAGGCTGATCCCCGGCAGCCCTTTAACCATTATGTAACCCACCACAAATGCCATTATCAGTACCGAAACAATTCCAGCAAGCCAGAACATCCCGAATGCCATATTCTGGGAAAAGTTCCTTTTGTTCATCAGCGAGCTCCCCTTTTTAAAAGAAATCCCGCTGAGCTGTTAACCAGCATTATCAGAACAAAAAGAACCACTCCGGTGGCAAACAGCGCACTCTCATGAACTCCCGTTGCATAGGATATCTCAACGGCAATGTTGCCTGTTAAAGTTCTTGCTCTGCTCAAAAAGATGCTGAGGGGATTACCTGTAATAGCAGCAGGAAGAATAACCGAGTTACCTATTACCATTATCATCGCTATTGTTTCGCCAAGTGCTCTACCCAGGCCAAGAACCACTGCGCTGATGATTCCAGGTCTTGCTGCGGGGATCAGAACCCTGGAAACCGTTTCCCACTTTGTAGCCCCAAGAGCAAGTGAACCTTCCCTGTACCCTCCGGGAACACTTCTGATGGCGAACTCCGAGATGCTGGCAATTGTTGGCAGAACCATTACTGCAAGAACTATTGAGGCAGACAGCAGGCCAAACCCGGCATTCCCAGGCGCGGGTATCTCTCTCACAAGAGGAACAAGAACCACCATGCCGAACAGTCCGTAAACAACAGATGGGATTCCAGCAAGTAATTCAATAGAAGGTCTAACTATTTTTACTATCCAACCTGGAGCGATCTCCGAAAGAAATACCGCAGTACCCAGTGCAAGAGGAACGCCAATCAGTACTGCCCCGAAAGTAACAAGGCCACTTCCTGCTATCATGGCCAGAATACCGAACTCGCCATTGCCGGGTCTCCAGGTAGTACCAGAGAGCATTTCCCAGACACCCAGCTCCCGGAACGCCGGCAATGCCCCTTTCATGGTGAAAATAAAGATGAGAAGTACGATCAGCAGCGATGCAAGTGCGGACACAAGCAAAACCGTCTTCATGGTCTTTTCCAATCCTGTTCGCCGGCTTCCGGAAGTCATTTATTTCTCCCTGCCTAGATGGGTATGTAGCCCTCTGCAGCTACTATTGCCTGGCCGTCTTCGCCAACGATGAAGTCAAGCCACTCTGCCACCGCACCGGTTGGCTCCCCATAAGTCACCATGTTCAAAGGTCGTACCACAGGGTAACTGCCGGCACTTACGTTCTCTGCTGTTGGAAGAGCACCGTCAACAGCCATGGGCTTTGTGTTACTATCCAGGTATCCGAAGCTGAGAAAAGCAATGCAACCGGGAGTTGTTGCAACAGTTGTGCGAATTGCACCATTGGAAGGCTGAAGAATTGCCATTTCACTGATAAGGGCATCATTCATTACCAGATCCTCGAAAGCCGACCTGGTACCGGAACCCTCTTCCCGTGAAGCGACAGTGATCATTCCGGCCGTTCCGCCTACTTCACTCCAGTCAGTGATCTCTCCAGAGAATATCTCTCTGGCCTGTTCCATTGTGATTTCATCAACATCAATATCCGGATTTGCTACAATTGCAATTCCATCACGAGCGATGGTGTGGACCACTATCTCAGGGCAATCCTGGATCTCGCTCTCTTTTATCTCTCTTGAAGCCATGCCGATGTCTGCTGTCTGCTCTGCTGCACTCTTTACACCAACGCTGCTGCCACCGCCACTGACGGTAACCAGAACATTGGGATCAATTGCTTCATAAGATTCACTAAGAAGCTCTGCAAGAGGTTGAACGGTTGTTGAGCCCACCACGCTGATCTCCACAATTCCACCTGATTCCGTGCCTGCAGATGTTCCGTCACCTGGCTCGCCACATGCTCCCATAAGGGTCAGTCCTGCCAGAAAGATCATTGTTGATATGTTTCTTTTCATTTTATTCCTTTCGAATAACTGTGGTTAAAACTTCATTCTCCAGCCGAAATACATGTCTGTATAACTGTCTTCATCCTGACTCTGGAATGTGTGATTGCGCATGCCGATCTGTACCGTGTTCCTGTTGCTGTAAAGGTCCAGATTAAGACAGAAGTCAATTGCACCCTCATCATCCTCCGGATCATCACTACCGGCAGATCCAGGGCTGTTGTTCTCGTAACGAAGAGCAGGTCTTATTGCCTGAAGCACGTTTCCATGAAGGTCAAAGTTGGCTAGAAGAGTGGCTGCATATCCGTTTGCATCTGTCCAGTCTGAATTGTCTTCCATTGGTTCGCCGACTGTGATGTATTCACCAATAAAGGAAAGCTCTACTGTTTCACTCACAGGCTGGCTGACAACCGTGTAGAAGTCCAGAGCTGTGGCGGAAACAGTTGTCTCGCCTGTAGAGTCAGCATCTTCTGAATAGCTGCCGAAGGCACCGGCGATCTGGATACCGTGCACTGGCTCAATTACCGCTCGAGCTGTGATGCTCTTGTAGCTGTCATCTTCCGGCTCGTTGTCTCCGGCACCGTTCGTGTAAGCAAGGTCGATGTCTGCAGGGCCAAAACTCAAAGCCAGGTTTCCACCAATGTCCCGCTTGCCGAAGTCACCGAATGTGCCTGCCAGCTGTGCCCGGTCCCGGAAGTACATACTGCTGCCTGACCGTGTATAGCAGTGACCAAAAGGTCTCTTGAAGTGACCCATTGTAAATGTGGCAATGTCATTGAAGTGCATGTTTATTGTGATGTCTTCAGTTGTAAGACTGAGGTCTTCAAAATCACCGGTGTACTTTGTCGGCTGAGACTTGAAGGCGATCTTTGCGTCAACCCACTCGTTCAACCGTGGATACCATTCGATGGTTGCAAGAACGCTGAAACCGTTATCAGGATCTGCATCTTCCTCACCGCAGGTATTGAATGTGCTGATCACATAACCCTTAAACTGAAGAAGTTCAGAACCTCCTGTAGAAAATTCACCACTGGCCATTGCTGCGGAAACAAAGATCAAAGCCATGATCGTGATGTTACGCAATTGAAAACCCCTTTCGCTTTCAGTTCCGTCATCGATTGTATACCGACGACAGGTGTAACATCAGATCGGCTTGTTAAGAGAGTATTTGGGAATTGTTAAGGAACTGTTAAGACCCTGAATGGCCTGGTGTGGTTTTTCCACGGAACAGAAATTACCGTGATACATACAGGGGGGAAATTCTTAATTATGAAATCAGATGCAAAACAGTGATGAATGTGAGCTGAATCACTCAAACAAGCATATCCAACGGACTTCTGGTAATCGGTTTCAGCTCTTTCATCACATGCAGATACACTCTTGTGGTCTCAAGGCTTTTGTGTCCCAGCAACTCCTGTATTTCACACAAATCTGTTCCAGCCATGAGCAGGTGTGTCGCAAAGCTGTGACGCAGAGTGTGAACAGTTGCCCTTTTAGATATTCCAGCAGCATTAACAGCTCTTTTCATCTCCCGTTGAACAGCACTGGGGTGCATATGGTACCGCAATGATTTGCCGGTAGCAGGATCATTGCATATGCCGGTTCCCGGAAAAACAAACTGCCAAGGCCACTGAAGCCCCGCTCCCAGGTATTTCCTGGCTATTGCTCCAGGCAGAAATACCGGTATTTTTTCTGCACTGAAACGATTCTTCAACTTCTCAATATGAACTCTTAAGTCAGGTAACAGCGTTCTTCCCAGCAGTGTCACCCTGTCTTTATTACCCTTACCCTGGCGGACAACAACTGAACAGTTCTCATAATTGCAGTCCTGTATCCTCAAAGACAAAGCTTCGCTCAGACGCATTCCCCCGGAATAGATCATTCGCACAACAAGCCCCGGTACGCCCCGAACCTCCTTGAATACTCTGTAAACTTCCTCTCGAGACAGTACCGCAGGCAATCTCTGAGGTCGCTTGGCCCTCACTCCATTAATTTCAGCTGGCTCCCGGTTCCAAACATTCCTAAAAAGAAACAGCACTGAATTGAATGCCTGATTCTGGGTTGAAGCCGCTACTTTTCGATTCAATGCAAGGTATGTCATGTAGTCTCGGAAAGACTGATCGGCCCCTTTATCAAACTCCCTTGATAAACAGAATTCCAAGTACCTCCTGCACCAGTTGCTGTAGCTTTTTACGGTTTTCTCCGAGTAGTGCCTGACTCTCAGCCTGCTCCTTATCAATTCCACAGGATCCTCCACGGCACAAGTATCTTCCGGTCTCTCACCCGATGAAAAGAATTTGTACAACCTTACAGCATCCAATGCTTGTCTTATCT
>JAOZLN010000166.1 GCA_029934845.1 Candidatus Sabulitectum sp. | reverse complement strand
GCTTGAGAGTGAAGAGATTCCTGGAGCGTGACCGAGAATGCAGCATCGTCATAAAGGTTCCACAATCGGCTATAATCCGTACTGTCGCCGGGACGCGTGCTGGTATTGGCTTCTTTGCTTTCCTTGTAGATTATTGTCAAATAGTTCCACTATTCTCCGCAAATCTCCAAGAATTCTATCTAGACCGTGGGGCTTTTCTGCTCAACGCCCATTGCCAGTCACGCTCCAGTAAGAATAAATTATCTGAAATAGTATGTAAGCATTTTAATTTTGTAGATGCCAGAGGTCATCTACAAAAGAACAGTTGTGTAATTGCTCTTGGAGAACTGGCTACTTCTGCGCATTTCATTCTCCCATCGATACCTGACAAGAAAAGCAATAGGGGCATCCGCAGGCTATCAGAACCTGTGCCAGAGCCCGTTAAAGTACCTTCTAAAGCAGGTAATGTGAAGGGTCTAAGTCTTGTCATTGTGGTAACTGATGAGCAAAAGTGCACATGGAACGAGCTGATGATCAATGAACATACAAGAGACTCAACTCTGTTTGTTAGCAGACGATTGAAGTAGTTGATTTATTCAGATTACGAATGGTTGGGAGAGGTACCGAAAGGATTCTATTTACACTCCACTATTGTTGTTGATCCAAGTGGTATTCCACTGGAAGTATTGAAGTCGAGAACCATCTCTCCAGTAAAAATACCAGAAGATGATAAGCGTTTACCTCGGGATATTCCAATAGAAGAAAAAAGACTTTTACCTGGATTGAACATCATCGAGATATGGTTGAAGTAGCTGCTGCCATGCCTAACACGAGATTGATTGATATATGTGATCGTGAAGGTGATTTCTTTGAATTGTTTGATGAACAACGCCGTAGCCCCCGTGTAGAATCACTGATCCGAGCCAGCCATGATCTGTCAGGCATTTTAGCTTTCGCTTGACGCAGGTTTAGAAAATGAATAAGGTATGGATGGGGTAGAAGTAAATATTTAGTTGATAAACACAGTTACTCACTTACTTCTTACTTGAGGAGGTTCAATTTTTGCTTTTCTCTTAATATCGCTTGCCTTGCAAGGCAATCCTACAGGCCCTGTAGACGAATTACTCTACTATCCTAGTTCTAATGAGTGGAGCGTAAGAGCCTCCGATATCTATTCATATACCAGCGGTTCAACAATAAAATCGATGGTTGCTGGTTTTAGTCGCCTTGATCTTGGTGTTTTTCCGCAAATTATGAACAGGAATGCTGCTGTTCGCAAATTTAGTTTTGCTAATGGTGATTAACCTCTCTGGGAGTATTTTTACGGAGGGGAGAATGATTGGGGTGTTGTGACTTGTGATGAGTTGTACGGCTTGGTAAATACAAGCAATGGGTACGCTTGTGTGGGATATCAAGCTGGGAATCAATCAAAAATACCTGATGCTTCTGATCCTTATCAACCAGATTTGCTTGTCTTAGAAGAGCTGAATTCTTACGGTGACAGTGATGCTTATCTGTATAACATCGAGAATGCAGGTTCTTTTGACCCTCAAGACATCTGCGGCAGAGATATTCTGAGGGTATTGGATGACTCAACCGAGTATCTGGTCTCCTGCGGATGGTTTATCGAGCAAACAGCATCAGGATTAATGATGAGAGGTTACATTGAGAGACGAGAGGTGGGTGAGAATTCACCTGATTTTTGTGTAGCATTTTCTGATGCAAGTAGCAAATATGACTGCGAGGAAATGTTTGAAGATGATGGATATTTGTTTGTAACAGGCTCTTCTAGCAAATCAGGGGTCAGAAGAGAGATTGTATGGATATTAGAACTAGCTGATTTAAATGAGGTGGATTCTGAAATAAACACAGCATCAACTGGCAATTTACTGATGGGTTGTATTGCGCAGATAAATAGTGAGTATTTTGTAACATGCGGAGAAAATTATTCTGGCTCGCTACGCGACGGTCCCAATAATCTCGCTATTACTCTTTGGGGATGGGATTCATCTAATGAGGAACTTTCAGTGGTGAATGAGAGGATTTACTTCTTTACTGACTACAACCGAGAAGGTGCATTTGTTGTTCTGATTGTAGAAAACTCCTGGGGAGATCCAATTGGGCTCTATGTCTTCTGTGAAGCCGAGCAAAGCACAGGTCAAAATAGTAACGGAATACTTGTGGCTTATGTTAAGTTGCAGAACATGTCATCAAATCCTTCTTTAAGCGCAACCGCCCAGAATTGTCTCTTTATGGAACCAGATGCGTCTTATGGTTTAACTGACGGTTATGAAGTCGGAGGATCATCCGTTGACTACGTTACTGTTGACGGTGAGATAGTTGCGGTCTGTCTTTCTAGTCCAGTAGTGGTTTCAGATGGACCCTATCTTTCCAGAAATTCTATATGGATTTCTACTGTCGAAGGATTGGATGATCCTCCAATTAAATGTAGTGACCCAAGTGGTTATTGCGATTCTCAACTACTTGTTTCTTCTGATACTTGGCTTCTACCTACCATATCAGCTGTTTGTAA
The DNA here is from genome assembly GCA_029934845.1 of Candidatus Sabulitectum sp. Lineage (GTDB taxonomy): Bacteria > Fermentibacterota > Fermentibacteria > Fermentibacterales > JCC-6 > Sabulitectum. The sequence goes on along the minus strand of JAOZLN010000166.1, from coordinate 3,397 downwards.
TCCTTCATTTGTAGTAGTTAAACTTAGTTATGAGAATGCATCTGAGATTCTCCTGTATGACATTAGTGGGCGAGAGGTGTGGTCTTCCGCCTGTGCTGCGGATAAAGGAATTTTAGAAATCTCTTGCAGTGACGGAGGATTAAATCACCTTACTCCAGGAGTTTATTATGCTGTTGCTCATAGTCATAATGAGACTAGCCCCATATGTGAATTATTAATCCTGGAGTAGGAATATGCGATTCAAAAATACTTTCAACCAGAATAAATACTTGAATCAATCTCAATTAAGGTACTATGTCATAATACTAATGCTGTTATACCCAGCAATTACGTTGCTACAACATTCATTTGTTTTTGGTGTTCCTTTTGACTCGGAAACAACTCACAGGTTTCTCATGCCTTTCGTTTTCAGTGGCAATAATACTGTAGAATGGACCTTAACTGAGTCGATTCAACATGGTTTCACAAGACCTATTTACAGTCTATCATTTCTCTCTGATTACACGTTATATGGTAATGATTATAGACTTTATCATCTGACTGACTTTATTCTATCCTGGCTATTCTTCGGCCTTCTTCTGTATCTTCTCAGGAGGAGATTCGGACTGGTCGCTACCGCTCTTGCATTGATTCTATGGGCACTTCATCCTGCTCAAACATTTTCACTCACCTCATTCATGGGAAGAAATGATAGGTTGCTTGGGATTTTTGTTGTTGCAACAATTATTCTTTGCGACAAAGCTTTCAGCGCATCAAAGAATCGGACTCGCTATCTTTTTCTTGCCCTTCTAACAGCTACCGTAGGCTCTCTGGCAAAAGAGACTTCACTGCCATACCTAGCATTATCTTTTGGTTGGTGCTGGATTGCTATGGGAAGAGACTTCAGATCAGTATGGAAAAAAGGAAGAGTTCTCTGGCTGGGAGGGGGGGGCTTATTCATTTTATTGATGTTCACAAAACCTCTTATATCTTCAAAACTATCAGTTCCTATTGTGATTGGCCTAAGTTACTTCAGCAAAATGGCATATTTGCTGAACTGGGGACTACCTGGTGACCTTCCAATAACAATGTTTGCAGGTGTCCTTGGTATCTCTTTGTTAACAGCTGTCCTGCTTTTTAAGAAATTGTCAAAAACTATCAGAATGGGTTCCTTTATTGCTCTTATTTCTCTTGTACCATTTCCTTTTGTTTGGGTACAGAGGGAATTTCTTTGGCTCCCATCGGTAGGTATATGTATTGTAGTTGCAGGTCTTTTTGAGTACTTATTTTCATTCTTAGCCAGGTTTCGTAGCGGTAAATATTTTGGAATCATATTAACCTTTTGCCTGCTGTCTGCAACAGCAATATGGGGTTACAACGAGGGAAGAAGTTCTGTTGATATTCCAATATCAATTAAACTCGCAGTCGAGCAACTATCAGATACACAGTCTGGACCAGTATATGACAGTAGAATTATTCTGGAATCAATACCAGGGCTTGTTCCTATTTTTGAGTATAATGATTCAGAGCCCCAAGTAACACACAAGAGAAGGAGATATCTACAGCAGTTATTACAGCTTCATACTATGAATCGAGAAGCAATAATTGTATGGCAATAGAAGATTAAAGCTTGCTTGTTCCAGTCTTCAAAAGAATGCTTACCGAGTAGGACTGATTTAAAAATCAATTAAGAATACTCAATTTGACTGTTTTGTTATACTATTTTTTATTTATGAAAATTAAAAAATGGATTTAAGGGAAACTCGTTGGAAAGCACTCCGGGAAGATGACGCAGATGAAGAGAAAATTACTTTTGATTTAACACCCTTAGTAGATCTCCTTAAAATCGTGTAGAATGGAGCTTGGGGTAATCGGGTAGGCGATAGTATTGCTACCGCCGCCTCCCACAGCACCAAACTGATGAGCGACAAGCAATCTTCAATTCTCTGAATGGGAGAAGATATTCAAGGATCCCATGACGACTGCTGCGGCCATAGACAGGCTCGTTCACCATAGCATCATACTCGAATTGAACCTACCGAGCTTTAGACTTGAAGAGGCAAAAAGAGAAAAGAACGGGACTCAAAAACCATAAATCAAAACGGCGACCGGCCCGCCCATCCGCTCCTGAGCGGCCGAAAAGCAAAAATAAAAGAGGAAAAAGAAAGAAGAAAAGACCGGTACTTCTAATTGTCAGTGAAGGGCGGACAGAGAGGAAAGAATTTTCAGAGATTCTGGAAGTGTTGCTTGAAAACGGACTCGACGGGATGCCAAGAGTATTTGAGATGCTGATGAACGAAAAGGCATGCTAAGGTGCAGTTGATTGTTTAGAATAATTGTCAACTGTAACATTGGAGTAATCCGACTCAACACAATATTGCCTGAAACGAATGCCGATAATGAAACCTCCGGACACTCCAAGGGACGGGGTATCTAAAACCCAAACCAAAGAGAAACCAAGAATACTGAAGCCGACTGTTCGCCCCGAGGGGCGGGGAATTAGGCCCTCCTCAGATTAAATTACATACGATCATGGAGTTACCAAGTTCAATTCCGACAGTGATTGATATTCATATGATGTGAATTTTCTTGGCAAATTTATTATTGAACAAGGTGTAATTTATGTAATGGATCTGGGTTACATGGATTATGGCAGCTATTCAGAATAACAAAGAGTAACGCATGAAGAGGGAAAATTAGTATTCCCGGCCGGAAAGAAGAAATAATCGACGCTGGACAAACGCATTATTCGTAACGAGAGTTAAGAAAAATGCGCAGCTGAAACGCAGGTATTCTCGCAAGAAGGATCCGTCTGTGAAAATTTTATCGGACCAGATCGTTGTGGCAAAATCGGCAACCAGTTTTGATAAATACCCAGCTACATTGCGTAGAATAAGATACAGAGATCTCGAAGATGGAAGAATCATCATATTTCTCACCAACAACTTTAATCTCACTGCTCTGAGTATTACTCAACTGTACAAAGCTCGCTGGCAGATTGAACTGTTTTTCAAATGGATCAAGCAACATCTCAGGATCAAGTTGTTTGGGGGATACGCTGAGAATTCAGTGAAGACGCAGATATGGATACCAGTATCGGTATACGTTCTTGTTGCCATTATCCGGAAAAGACTTGACCTTGAAGAGTAAAGCCTCTACAATATTCTACAGGTTTTGAGCGTAACGCCATTTTGTTATGATGAACTGGCACAACTGTTTAGCAATGCTTGATTACAGTTCGGCGACAATATAAGTCCTAACCAGTTGTTCCTCTTAGACTTATGATGGGATACTAGTAGGTTGGAATGGGTGCTCTTCGCCCTACAGATGGAGTAGATTCAGATAACTGGGCAGAGAATGAATTTGGTGGTGCTCCTCTTGGAGACAAGAGGATAAGTGAAGGGCTGGCTAAAATAGC
>JAOZLN010000165.1 GCA_029934845.1 Candidatus Sabulitectum sp. | reverse complement strand
CTCAGATTCCAGCTTCTCCTTTAATTCACAACCCAGAGAATTCAACTTGATTCCCGCAGGAAACCGCATGTACTTGTCCGGGAGTACCGCAGAACGGATGGTTCTTATACCGTACTCTTTTGCAAGAGAAATAATAACATTCTGCAAAGCAGGCAGATTATGCAGATGCCGGTGGCTGTCCAGAGCAGTAACAACCCCGCCTGTGGAAAGAATTGCTTCAATTTGAGCAGCCCACTCGTTTTTAACAGATTCAGCAAGTGAATCCGCTGACTTCATCCATGCTGAAAAAGATTCCGGGAATTTGCTCTCTTTGAGAAGAAAAGGACCCTGGCAACAATCCAGATGTGCCGCCACGCGAATTCCCCCCATCATGGCCATCATGCTGGCTTCAGCATAACCACTACCTGTGGCCATTATACTTATTCTGTTCACATTACCTGCTTCAATACACTTTTGAATAGCAGCGTTGACTTCAGGATGCATCCCTCCATCATCAATTGTAACGGTAAGTTCTCTCATACTCTCCTCACCTTCAGCATGGTTCTTTTGAAATTCCGGGGCCCCAGAACCGTGCGAATTGTCTTCAGTATTCTTGCCGGGTGGGCATAAAATTTCCAGAAGGCATTTTTCTTAAGTTTTTCAATTTGATCTGAAGTAATTCCTTCCAGATTGTACACACTCTTGTGGAAACAGTCAAACTCTGAATAATCAGCATTTATTAAATCCTTCGACATCTCCCATAATTCCGTGTGCGGGAACGGTGTAGTAATATCAAAAAGAGCATCATCAAATGGTTCACTGGCAGCGAAATCAATTGTAAGCTTCATTTCCTCTACTGTTTCCCCCGGAGCTCCTAGCATAAAGTAGCCCTGCACGAATACCCCTCTTGCTATACACATACGCAGGGCTCTTCTTACGCCTTCAACAGTGATCCCTTTTCTGTAAATATCATCCAGAACCCTCTGGGATGCAGACTCAACTCCCATGTTTACTTTTGCAAGACCAGCGCCAACCATGGTATCAAGAAGCTCTCCCGTAAGAAGATCCGCTCTGACATTACAGCACCACTTCAGTTTTAACCCTTCACTGTTCATTAATGAACAGATATCAGTAACCCACTTATGATCAACAATAAAGGTAGAATCTTCAAACATGAACCCGTTTATAGAGTACTTTTCCACAAGGTGCTTCAGTTCAGTAACTATTGATTCCGGAGAACGCTTGCGCATTTTCTTCCCGAATATCTCCGACAACGTGGGCTGGCAGAATGTACAGGTGTAAGGACAGCCACGAGTTCCCATGATTGTTGTTCCCTTCAAACCAGGATCAACCCTGTCCATGGAATACCATGTACGAAAGTACTTATCCATATCAAAAATGTCTCTGTCCGGAAGAGGAAGAGTGTCAAGATCCTGAACAAGCAGGCGACCCGGAACAAGAAATGCCTTTCCGTTCTTCATAAAACACGCACCGGGGATCTTTTCAGGATCAGTTCCCTGGACAAGCAATTTGAATGCTATTTCGCCCTCTCCGGAATAGACCAGGTCAGCCTCTGAGGCCTCCAGGGTCTCTACCGGAAGAACTGTGGCATGGGGGCCGCCTATCATCAGGTAAGCATCCGGTGAGTGCTTCCGGATAACCTCGCAGGCATCAAGTGTAGCCCTTATCTGCGGGGTAACAACTGTGATTGATACAGTATCCGGCTTGAACTCATGCAGCATTTCACTTAGATGCTTAAATGGTCTCTTCTGGAATGACATATCGCAGATGGAAGTTTCAGCACCGTTCTGCTTTGCCACCGCAGAGAGCATGGCAATTCCCAGAGGCGGCTGACCGGAAGGATATCTAGTCTCGGGAAAAACGAAAAGAATCCTCTTCATTCTGTTCACTGATTCCCCTTCCTGCAACAGCTTCCAAGTGCAACTCCTATTAAGAATACGGCATCAACCGGCAAACGGTATCGAACACCTCCATGAGCCATGGCATGCACAAGAAGATACAAAATAAAAAGAGCAAAGAAAAACACTGCTTCCGGATAAGAACGGTTACGCCACAGACCGATTACTCCGAACAAAAGCAGTGGATAAAATAACAGGCCTGCTGCCCTTCCGCGTGCACCAAGTGTGCCCCCCCCCGGGGAGAGAAAACCGATAGCTCTGTTCCATACCAGCCACACCATAAGCTTCGGATTACTGAGAACATACGTTTTACCTGCCCGGCCCAGAGCCCTGCTTCTTGCAAGTTCGCCGGGAATAGAATCGACAGATGGATATTCCAGAAGATCAACATTGTTAACAACAATATTATCTGGTACATGAATTCCCTCGATTGCAAGAATCGAAGGGTCATTCCGGGTGAGCAGATTAAGAGCTCCCTTTGTTGGCATCAGAACAGGCTCGCCCATGGATATCCAGTTCCTGACCAGCCATGGTGAAACAGCAAGCGCGAAACCCGCAGAATAGAAAAGAAAAGCTCTCCACTGTTTTCTCCATGCGAGATATGCCAGTTGAAGGGGAATAAGAAAAAACGCAGTGGCTCTTATAAGAAAGAAAATTCCTGTGGATATCCCTGCAAGAAGTCCCCTGCTCTCTCCTCTTCCTGTGGCTAAAATATACATGGAAGATATCATCAGCATGGAGAAATGAGCAGTTTCACCCATTGCAAAAGCGGAATAGTATACATAAGGAGGGTAAAAAGACCAAAGAATACCAGCCATCAAACCTGCCTCGGCTCCCCACACATTCATTACAAGTTTCCGGACAGCAAATGCTCCGCCAAGAGCAAATAACAGATTCAACGAAAAAACGGATCCACTTACTCCGCCGAAAAGATGGAAGAAAATTCCCAGAAGAACTGGATACCCGGGCTCCATTACTGCAGTTGGTGTTTCTACAGGAGTAAGACCAAACACATAATCATCTTCAGGGGTCCACAGGGGCTGGTGATCATTAATACCAGTAAGCAGATTTTTTACCAGACCCTCATCTGCAGAGAACGAAAGACCATCCCCCTGTGCGATTCGAGCAGCCATGCGAATGTAAAGCGGCTGATCCCTGGAAGGCCCCGGTAACTCACCACCAAGATAGAAGAAAAATAGCATCCGAGGCAGAAGCACTGCAGCGAAGATCACCAGGATCGCCCTGGGAAGAAGCGGTGCCAGATACCTGTTAACGGTACATACTTGTGTGCTGTTATCTGTCATTATCAGTTTCTTGCCAGCACAGAGGTAAGAAATGCTCTTATATCGTGAAACAGTCCTCTGAGCCCATGCAGTTTGAAGTGCTTCCACAAAAGAGCCGGTATTCTGGTAAAGGGCCTTTTAAGCAGATAGCTTCTTCCTATGGTTCCCTGTGCCCAATCGCGAAGCTCTATCAATTCACTCCGGGTAAAGTCGGTAAGATTCACCAGCAACTCATCTGCCGCATTCATTTTAAGCAGGAATTCTTCCACATCTGTGATCAGACCTTTATCCAGAGCCATGTTGTAAATTGCTGTTCCCGGGTATGGTGTAACAAAAAGCATTGGAGCAGTTATGTCTGCCTTCCTGCAGAAGTCAACGGTCTGTTTAACTGTATCACGAGTCTCATCGAACATGCCAATTATGAAGCTTCCCTCCGCATGAATCCCAACCGACTCTGTAAGTATGACCGCATCAAGACACTGCTGAGAGGTAACTCCCCTCTGCATCTTTTTCAGCATACTGTCGCTGCCGGATTCGATGCCGTAGGATATCCAGTCACAACCTGCGTCCTTCATGGTCTCAAGCATCTCTCTGTCAACTGTATTCACCCTGCCAAGGCATGACCACTTGATTCCGGGAAGTTTTTCTTTCATCAGAGTGCAGGTCTTCATGACGAATTCTCGGTCGCTGGTAAAAAGATCATCAGGAAAACCTGTGTACTTTATATCGTACCTTTTCACAAGCTCTTCAAGCTCTGCTACTATTGCCTCCGGCGATCTTCGTCTTACATTCCGACCATATATTCTGTAGCAATACACGCAATTGAACGGACATCCCCTGCTGGCAAGGGTCTCAAGATGCCTTACCTTCTTCTGCCTGTGGTCCATGCTGGAGACATAGTTTTCAATGGGAAAAAGATCCCAGGCTGGCCACGGCAGCGAATCCAGATCGCGAATGGGCTCACGAGGAGATGATTTTTCAAGCTGCCCGCCTTTGTCCAGCCAGGCAATACCAGGTACCTGCTGCCAGTCAGTTCCTTTTTCCACCGCATTAACCAGCTCAACAGAAGTTACTTCTCCCTCGCCAAGCACTACACAGTTAAGCCCGCATGATTTAAGGTATATTTCGGGGACTGTTGTTACACCGCTGTTACCTGCGATCATGAAAATATCAGGCAACTCTTTTCTGATCAAAGCTGACAGATCGCGTACATAACGGAATCTGGTTACCATTCCGCCGAAGGCGACCATGCCTGGCGATGATTGTACAGTGCGAAGCACAGCCTCTTTCACAGAAAGCCTGTCGCCCTCCATATCAACAACTGTAATGTCGTGTCCTGCATTCATCAATGATGATGCCACATAGGCCAGGCCAAATGGAAAATACAGTGAATGCTGCTCTTCCCCGTAACTGGGATACACCAGTGTAACTCTCATTCTTCCCCATCCTGAAAGCGTTTTTCCATCCGCCAATAATCGCATATTTTTCTCCTCAGGTAAAGGCTTCTTTACCATTCGCCGCAAAGGAATTACATTAAGAGCAAAATGGAGGGATGGTACAGATGAAATTCCAGAAAATTCAGACACTGATACTGGCTGCATTTCTCACCACAAGTGCAGTCGCTTTTTCATTCACTGCAGAGGAAACGCTTGATGCTTTCATACGACCCCACCCCGAGGCTGACATATGGGCTAAGCTCCTTCCCGGAGAAGAAGTAAATCTGGAAGTAAGAACAGAATCAGGCTGGCTGGGGTTCGACCCGGGTGTGGCGCAAGCGGCAAACACCTGCAGCTTCCGGTACAGATGGCTTCCTCCGGGTGCTACCACTGTTTCAACTGGGGAACTGCCTGTTGTATGGGCTCCCACACTGTATGTTTCCTATGCGATGACGCAGGTGGAAACTCCGGTTTACGCCGGGCAGGACACAACTTCCACACCGCTTGCAGTGATCCCTGCCAATTCAGCAGTGTCCATTGTGGGGATATCCGTAACCTGGTTTAGAATTGACATGAGCGACAGCCCTGAGAATATAGACATTCAGGGGTGGATACTCAGCGAATCTGTTTCCATCAACTGAGAAAAGGCGTGTAACACTTCTGCCGGCAATACAGTCCTGAAGACAACCACTGACAGAATCGAGAGCACGATTATGAAGAAAAGAAAACACCCGCTGATCCTTCTGCTGATCGCACTGGTATTCATAGGCATAGGATGCCTTGGTGGAATTGGTGCAAAGCTTCTTCTCAGTGCTTCAGACATTCTTAGAACCATACCAGGCAGAATAATTCAGGTCACATTCTTCATTACTTTCACCACTTACTTCTATCAACTTTACCTGAAGAAATTCGAGCAAAGACCCATGAAAGAGTATGGGAAAGATCGCTGGTTCACGAAAGTTCTTCTGGGAATTGCAATAGGCTCCGGTCTGATACTTGTTCAAGTTGGGTTCCTGTGGATAACAGGCAACTACCGCATTACCGGGTTTCAACCGAGTCAGGAAGTTATTAAATACATCCTTCTTATGCTCCTTGTAGGCTTTATAGAAGAGCTGATAACAAGAGGAGTGATCTTCAGACTTGTAGAAAAGTGGGCCGGCAGCACGATTGCCCTGCTGGTTGTGGCAGTTGAAGGTGGTCTTACCCATGCAACAAACCCCAATGCAACCCTCTGGTCAAGCGTGGCAGTTGGCCTTGAATTCGGTATCCTGATGACCCTTGTCTACATGACCACAAGGAATCTCTGGGTGGTCTCTGCTCTTCACTTCGCCTGGAACTTCACAATGGG
>JAOZLN010000009.1:1795-18099 GCA_029934845.1 Candidatus Sabulitectum sp. | reverse complement strand
AGTATCTGCGTCTGTATCAGTTGGATCGGTACCTGCACCGCAGGCAGACAGCCCAAGCATTGCAAGAATACTGATAATTAATAGCGATTTAGTCATTACCTCTCCTTACTGTTTGATCCACTGCTGAATATTCTACAAAGAGAAGTACAGTTTGTGTTCAAGGGGATGCGGGTTGCCTTTGAAGAGATCTGTTTCTTTTCGTTTTATGTTGATGAATGCGTCTATAAGGTCAGGAGTGAACACGTCATCGCTTTCCAGGAACTCTCTGTCTTCAGCAAGGGAATCAAGAGCCTCGTCAAGACTGGTTGGAAGCTGTGAAAGATCTGAAGTGTCGTATCCCTGGGCAAAAACATTCTCATCAATGGGACCGAATCCCATATCTTCTGGAACCATCTTCTTGCGAATACCGTCAATTGCTGCCATAAGCATGGCTCCCATTGCCAGGTAGGGGTTACAGGTACCGTCTGCTACTCTGTATTCAAATCTCATCTTTTTGGGACTGCGGGCATAAGCAGGAACTCTGATAGCAGCGGACCGGTTGGGGCCACTGAAGAATCTGTAAACAGGTGCTTCCTGATTTGGCACCAGTCGTCTGTAGCTGTTTACGCTGGGGTTGGTAAAGGCGCAGAGGGCTTTTGCGTGGTGAAGTATACCGGCAATAGCGCTTCTTGCAGTTGAGCTGAGGCTGCAGTACCCATCTTTATCAAAGAAGATTCTTTCGCCGGATTTCTCAAAGTAAAGGTGGAAGTGCATGCCGTTGCCCGGCTCACCTGGAACAGGCTTGGGCATGAATGTAGATGCAAGGTTGTTTTCCAGGGCTACATTGCGAATGATGTGCTTGGTGATCATTACATTATCGGCACTCATGAGCATGGGTGAGAAATTCACCTCGATCTCGGACTGTCCCCATTTGCCAACCTCATGATGGTGATATTTTACCTGGATTCCAGCAGCGTGCATCTTTGAAGCCATCTCTCCTCTGACGTCGTGCAGGCTGTCCACAGGGAACATTGCGTGGTATCCACTGTGAGTGGGATGAGCAAGGCCGTGTGATTCGCTGCTCGCGGTTGATTCGGGATTTTCGATACTGGTGAATTCGTATCCAGCATTGCCTTTTCCATTCCAGAATTTTTCGCTGTCGAACAGGTTAAATTCAAATTCCGGTGCCCAGTAACTGTCTGTGGCAATGCCTGAAAACTTTAAAAGACTGTCAGCCTTTTTCATTATTCCTCTTGGATCCCGTGAATATGGATGGCCAGTGACACAGTCTACAATGTCGCCGAAAAGAGCTACAGTTTTCTTTTTAGCAAAGGGGTCAAAATAGAGTCTTCTGGGGTCTGGTACCAGGGCTAGATCTCCTGATTCCACCTTGCTCATACCGTAAAGAGTGGAACCGTCAAACCCTACACCTCTCATGAAAAGATCGCTGGGCGCAGAGGCAACCGGGATAGTAACATGTCTCCAGTATCCCAGAAGATCGGTAAATCTTATGTCAATTTCCTCTATACCCTTTTCCTTCAGTTTGCTCTGAACTGCTTCTATGATTCCGTTGCTCAATTCAGTGACCGCCTTTCAAGATTGTTAAGCTCGATTATGAGCTGTTCTTCAAGTTTATCTTCAGGAATCTTACCGATGGCTCTGCCGTTCTTCCACAGCAGAAATCCGTCAGGTGTTCCAATTACTGCTATATCTGCGCCTCTGGCCTCTCCGGGGCCATTCACTTCACATCCCATAACTGCAATCGTAACAGGTAGCTGCAGACCCTGTACCATTTTTTGAACTTTGAGAGCTAAAGCCTCTACATTAAGCCTGGTTCTGGCACAAGTGGGACAACTTACAATTCTAACAAATCTATGTCTCATATCAAGAGAGGAGAGAATTTCCCATCCTGCTGCCGGTTCCGGTTCAGGAGAACCGGAAATAGAGACTCTTATGGTGTCTCCAATGTTTTCATTAAGCAGAATGCCCATGGCAACAGCACTTCGTATTCCGGCGGTTCCCCTGGGGCCAGCCTCTGTAACCCCCAGATGAAGGGGATAGGGACATTCAGCAGCAGCTCTTCTGTTGGCTCTGACGGTTAACATGGGGTCTGAGGCCTTCAGCGAAAGAACTATGTCTTTGAAGCCTGTTTCCGAAAGAAGTGTGATGTGTCTTTCGGCTGCTTCCCACATGGAGTCTTCGTTTACCCCCTGGTATTTATCGCGGAGGTCTCCGGGTACACTGCCGGAATTGACTCCTATTCTAATGGGAATTCCGTGTTTTCCCGCAAGCTCTGCTATCTCATGCACGTCCTCTTTGCGCCTGATATTGCCTGGATTCAGCCTGAGTTTATGCACTCCAGCCTGAATTGACCTGATTGCAAGATCAGCCCTGAAGTGAATATCGGCCACTATGGGAACCGGAGATCTTTCGAGGATTCTCGGGAGAGCTTCCACCGACTCGAGGTCGGGAACGGATACCCTGACTATTTCTGCACCGAGAAAGGCGAGTTTTCCTATCTGTTCCAGGGTTGCACTGTGGTCGGAGGTTGGGGTATTGGTCATAGACTGGACTGCAACAGGCGCTCCTGCGCCGATTGTTACTTTACCTATTTTTACTCCGATCCTGGAAGTCATCACTATCTCCTTATAGCTGTGACCATTCTGTGATTTTCCCAGAGGTCTTTTCCTGTCCGCACATCAGACCAGAGCTTCCTGTCGAACAATGATGGAACCGAGAGTTCCTGATCGTAACCCGTTTCCAGGACAACTAGACCTCCTGATCTTATTTTCTCTGGAATAGTCCTTATGAGTTCCAATATAAGCAAAGTTCCCTCAGCGCCCCCATCAAGAGCCAGAAGAGGGTCGTAGTTCTTAACCTCTGTCTGAAGAGAAGAAATGTCTTTTGAGGGGATGTACGGAAGATTAGCCACGATGACGTCAAACTTTTCATCTTTTCCCAGGTAATGAGCAGATGGAGGAAGGTCGGCCAGATGGCAGTTAACAGCAGAGTAGTTGTTCGCATTCAGGAGTTGTCTGTTCTCGTCGGCCAGCTCAATTGCAGCTTTGGAGATATCGGTACCAATTACCCTGGAGTCTGGAATCTCCAGAGCCAGAGTGATGCCTATGATTCCGGAACCGGTTCCAACATCCATTACAAGCGGGCATGGGGGCAATTCTGCAGTGGTTATGAATTCAACAAGAAGTTCTGTTTCCGGTCGGGGCACAAGAGCTCTCTTGTCAACGGTGAATGTTCTTCCGTAGAAATCCCACTCTCCTATAACATGCTGAAGAGGAACACCTGATATTCGCTGCTTAACCATCAGAAAAAGTTTTTCCTTCTGCGGTATATTCAGCTGAAAGTTGTGTTCCAAATATAGTTGTGATGGTTTCAGGGAAGCTGTATAAGCAACCAGTACCTTTGCCTGCCAGCGGGAATCTTCATTCTGGAAACCCTCAGCAAGAAACATGCTGGAGGCTTTATCGATGGCATCTTCAAGAGTCATTACTTTTCAGATCTTGCCGCAAGAATTTTTTCCTGGTCCGCCTTTATCAGAGCTTCAATGATCTGATCCAGATTGCCGCCCAGAATATCGTTAAGGTTGTGAAGCGTCAGGTGAATTCTGTGATCGGTGAATCTACCCTGGGGAAAGTTGTAAGTGCGGATCTTTGCCGACCTGTCCCCGGAGCCCACCATGCTCTTCCGGCTTTCAGATCGTTTGGCATTTTCTTCATCCTGCTTCACTATCAGCAGTCTTGATCTGAGAACCTTCATTGCTTTTGCCTTGTTCTTGATCTGGCTTTTTTCATCCTGACACGAAACAACAGTTCCTGTTGGAAGATGTGTGATCCGAACTGCCGAGTCGGTAGTATTAACGCTTTGCCCACCGGGACCACTTGAGCGGTAAACATCTACGCGAAGCTCGTCGCTCTTGATCTCTACATCAATTTCTTCAGCTTCCGGAAGAACAGCTACTGTACAGGCCGATGTGTGAATTCTTCCACTTGTTTCGGTTTCAGGGACTCTCTGTACTCGGTGAACCCCGGATTCATACTTAAGCCTGCTGTAGACCTGATTGCCGGAGAGATTTAGAATAATTTCCTTGTAGCCCCCGCGGTCACTGTCTCTTGCGTTGATAACCTCAGATTTCCAGCCCCTTTTCTGGGCATAGTAGCTGTACATCTTAAAGATGCTGCCTGCGAAAAGGGCAGCCTCATCACCACCGGTTCCTGCGCGTATTTCCATTACAACTCCACGCTGGTCGTTGGGATCAGGAGGAATAAGAAGGATCTTGAGCTTGTGATTAAGCTTTTCTATCCTTTTCTTCAGCTCCGGAATTTCTTCAGCGGCCATTTCTCCAAGTTCCGGGTCGTCCCCGGTTGCAGCTGCTGTCATCTCTTTCAGAAGTGATTCGGTATCAAGGATATCTACAAGGGTTTCATTGATCTTAACAAGACCGAATCGCTCAGTGTTGAGAGACTTCATCCGGGTACGGCTTCTAAGTACTTCCGGTTTGCAGAGTTCCCCGTCGATCTCACTAAGCCGGGCTTCTATTTTTTTCTGCTCCGCCAGTGCCCTGTCGGGCTTACTTTTGTTTTCTGCAGTGTTACCAGCCTGAGTGCTTTTGCTCATTGGGGCTTCTCCTCTGCAATTTCGATTTCAGAAGGAAGGTCATATCCCAGCGCCATTTTTGCAGCAGTTTCAGCAACTTCCAGCATTTCCGGGGTGGCTGGTCTTGTGGTCAGATGCTGAAGCCACAGACCCGGTTTGGAAAGCGCACGGGCAAAGGCGGATGTATCCAGATGCCTGTCTGCCATTTTAAGAACCTCATAGGAAACACCCATTACGAGTGGTATCAGAGGCAGGTGGTAGAGAACTCTCCAGTGAGCAGCAGGAGATACACCTGTTGCAAGATAAACAAGAGAATCGATAATGGAGTAGCACAGAATAGTAACTATCATTACATACATCAGGAAACTGGTACCACATCTTGCATGGAGAGGGGTTTGTTTTTGGGCATCTATGGCGAGATTGTCTGAACCGTTTTCCCAGGCATGAATAACCTGGTGCTCTGAACCGTGGTACATAAAAACACGGCGGATGTCCGGCATGAGTGATATGCCCATTATATATAGAACAAAGGCAAAAATTCTGAAAGTACCGGCAATAATATGAATATAGAATTGCTCCATTCCGCCTGAAGATGATTCAATCATTGAAACGATCCATGTTGCAAGGCGAAGCGGAAGCCACGCAAAAAGAACTACTGCCAGAGCGATTGCACCGATATTTGCAAGCCACATACCGATTCTGGAAGATTTCTTTTTTCCTTTTTTATCCTTGCTGTCTTCTTCTACAGTTTCAGCAGACCAGTTCAAAGCTGTGAATCCCATTTTCATGGTTTCTATCAGATTTACTGCACCTCTGAATATCGGTTTACTGAGAATACCTGTTCTTTCCGGGGGAACCAGGTAATTCATGTTCTTTGCTACAATTGTGCCGTCAGGTTTTCTCACTGCCGCTGCGGCACCACCGGGTGCTCGCATAAAAACGCCCTCTATAAGGGCCTGTCCGCCTATGTTGGGTCTTTTGTTTGTCATGATTCTCCGTATGTGCAAAGCGGGAGGCACATTGCCTCCCGCTCAATTGTCGTATCGGGATTGTTATCCCTCCTGTGTGTCTTTCTGAAGACCGTACTTTCTAAGGTACTTGTCTACCCTGCCAGCAGAATCAATAAGCTTCTGCTTTCCAGTGTAAAATGGATGGCATGCCGAGCAGATGTCAAACCTGTGATCGCCTTTTGTAGACTTTGTATGAACTTCATTGCCGCACGCACAGGTAAAAACAGCTTCCCCGTACTTAGGATGTATACCTTTTTTCATTGTTTTCCTCCACGCTGAAAATCGCCGTATTCTACTCGTAATTCTGCATGTTGTCAAGGAACCTTCGATTGGATTTGTGCTTTGACAACTGTTTCTTCAGGGTTTCCATTGCTTCTACCGGGCTCATCTCCACAAGAATTTTCCTCATTACCCATACCCGGCTGATAGTCTCTGCGTCCATAAGAAGGTCTTCGCGTCTGGTTCCGGACTTGGTAATATCGATGGCAGGGTAAATTCTTCTATCTGCAAGTCTTCTGTCCAGAACGATCTCGCAGTTGCCGGTACCCTTGAATTCTTCAAAAATGACTTCATCCATTCTGCTGCCGGTGTCTACCAGTGCTGTGCCGACAATGGTCAGGCTGCCACCTTCCACAATGTTTCTTGCAGCACCGAAGAACCTTTTGGGTCTCTGGAGAGCATTTGAATCAACTCCACCGGAGAGAATTTTTCCAGAGTGAGGAATAACCTGGTTGTTTGCTCTGGCCAGGCGGGTAATGCTGTCTAGAAGAATGACAACATCTTTCCCGGATTCAGCAAGCCTTTTGGCCTTCTCAAGAACCAGATCGGCAATGTGAACATGTCTCTTCGGGGGTTCGTCAAAGGTAGAGCTTATAACCTCGCCCTGAACCTGGCGTTTCATGTCAGTTACTTCTTCCGGTCTCTCGTCAATAAGAAGAAGAATAAGTATTACATCCGGATGATTCTGGGTTATGGAGTTGGCAATGTGCTGCAGAAGGATTGTTTTTCCCGCTCTGGGGGGAGAAACGATGAGCGCTCTCTGCCCAAAACCGATTGGAACAAGAAGATCCATGACTCTTCCGGAGTACTCGTCGGCGGAGGTTTCAAGGGTAAAGCTTTTTTCCGGATAAAACGGAGTAAGAGATTCGAATCTTCTTCTGGAAGTGATGTCTTCCGGGCTCAGCTCGTTAATCTTTTCCAGCCGTATGAGGGCTGCATATTTTTCCCCGTCTCGTGGCTTCCTTGCATGACCCGAAATAGAATCTCCGGTTTTTAGATTAAACCGCTTGATCTGGCTTGGCGAGACATAAACATCGTCTGGTCCAGGCAGGTAGTTGCATGAAGAATTTCTGAGGAACCCATAACCCTCGTTAAGAGTTTCCAGTACCCCCTGTGCAAATCCCAGCCCGTTCTTTTCAGCCTTTTTTTCCAGGATTGTGGTGATCAGATTTGCTTTGCGGATATTGGTTACTTTTGTAATTCCCGCTTCTTTGGCCATCTCTTGCAGTTCGATAAGGGTTTTTGCCTCAAGATCTGAAGCGGTAGGACCGGATATAGTTCTTCTGCGTTTGTTGTACGGGATTCTTTTCTGTCTATTGGTTTTTTGCAATGGATATCTCTCCATGATGTTCCGCCGACTCGGTGGAAATTAGTAATAGTTGGCTGTTTTCTTGTTGTCAATCTATATGAGAAACTCGAAAGAGGATTTTTCTCGTCAGTATGAATTGGGTAAAATCTTTCTTCTGGTGATGCTTAAAAATCATTAAAGGGTGACCCCGTCGTCAAGTGCCTGTTATTTTTGCCTTAAGAAAGCTGTGCGACAGGGTAGCTGATCCGTGTATTCAAGGTACCCGTGGAGTATATTCGGTGCATTCGAAGAGGGCTTACGAAAGGAATGTTGTTGGTTAAAGATAAATTTCTGGGTAGCGTACTGCTTGTTATCTCGGTACTTATTGCGTTGTCCAATGCCGCTACCGTTACAGGCAGACTGACAGACCCGCTCTTGTACGGTTCTTTGTTTCTGCTTGCTGCTGTGGTTGTTGCTGTTGTTCTTCTGAAACAAGACAGCACTCCGCAGACTGGCGTGATCTTCCTCACTGCTGCGTTTGTGAATTCCACAGTGCAGATATGGGGAGGGGCACTTGGGCCGGCCGCCTTCCTCTACCCTCTTCTTTTTCTGTGGATGAAGCGGGATTCTATCGGAGGGCCGGTTCTTACCATTGCCGGTGCGCTGGGAGTAATCGAGTTTGCAGCTCCTGTTGTTTCATCAACCGGACTTTACAGCGGCAATTTTGATCTGAGCTCTTTTCTGGAAGTTCTCATGGGAGCACTGGTGGCAGGAACTATTCCACTGGTTTCCATGTCTGCGGTGGAGTATCTCACTGGAGAACGAACTTCAGGGGTTCGCAGCTCAAAGATCGTCGATGAAAGCAATAGTGAGAAAGTTCCTCAGTTCCCAGATGATGTGGCACGAAGCCTTATTCCCATTCTTAAGACAAGCACCGGAGCCCATGGGATCTTTCTCTTCGTCGGTGACCAGAGAGATGTGTGGACTCTCAATGAGTTTGTGGCAGATTCAGGCGGTGTATCTTTAAGATACATGGCAGGTCCGGACGACCCGGTTATTCAACTGTTGAACGAGAGTTCAGGAAATCTTCTTCATGTGGGGGTGGAAAAACTGTCTATCGGTGGAAGCAAAAGTCTTCCATGGTACATTCAGGGCGGTGGTTGCCCCTGGGTAACAGTTGTTCAGTTCCGGAGGAATGATATTCTTAGCGGTTTTATGGTTCTGGATTTTGATACAGAGGAAAGCAGAAGAAACAGTTCTTCCATCCTTGTTGACGCTGTTTTTCTGCTGTCAATTTCCTGGGAACTCGGCAGAGAGGACAGCGATAATGGTTTTCTTGCTCTTTGCGAGGAAATGGAGACCTCGAAGGATATCAGAGGAGCAGTTCATAAATTGATTGGCAGAATAGTCTCTTCCTATTCGAACACTACAGCAACTGTTGCAATTATGAACAAAGAAAATACTCTTGCGATCTTTGAATCAAGAGGATCCCTTGGAGAGAGAAGAGCTGGAAGGGAATTCCATGTGAATGAAGGGGTGGCTGGATTTGCAGTTTCAAGAAGACAGCCGGTGCGACGGTTAAGAATGGGAGAGATCAGAACATTCGGTGGAAGCGACGATCCTTACAGGCTTGTGGGGTCTTGTTGTGCCGTTCCCCTGGAAAACAATGGAACTGTATTCGGTGTGCTCACAGTGGAAAGCGCAAGTGAGCAGCACTTTTCTACGGAAGATCTTGCTGTATTCAAGGCTTACGCAACAGTTTTCAGTCTTGCGGTAAGCCGAAACCAGTTGCAGAGCTCAATTCGAAAACTTATGGAAATTGACAGGCTGACAAGCCTGCCTCTTTTGTCAACTTTTCACGAGCAGCTTATAGACCTTATAAGAGGGGTAAGAAGCAGGGCTCTTTCTGTGGCGGTTCTTGCTGTGGATATTAATGGATTTAGAGGGATCAACGAAAGCTATGGTTACAAGGCAGGTGACCAGGTTCTTCGAAAAACAGCTGAACGAATGCACGCTGTACTGGGCGACAAGGCGATCCTTGCCAGATATGGTCCTGACAGTTTCTTCATCTGTCTTGCCGGTGTTGACAAGGTTTCTGCGGAAGCATATGCCGCACGCATTCACGAGCAATTTGCACACAGGCCATTGCGTATTTCCGGAGGCGATGTAACTGTCAGCGTATGTATTGGTGGAGCTGTGTCCCATGTGGACAGTATGATACCAAAGCTTCCCGAGATCGCAATGAATACAGTGAATGGTATTCCTGCCCAGTCCCGCCCTGGTTTTTCAGAAATTACAGATGTTGGACAATTTTTTGGATCGAAGTAGAATGCAGACACAACTTTTATGAAAAGCGCAAAATTACTGCGGAGATTATTTCTTCTTTCAGTAGCTCTTCTTATTGTGTATCTCAGTCATCAACCATCTTTAAAACCACCTCTTGATTTGTTTCCACAGCAGGACAAACTCTTTCATATGGTGGAATTCGGAGGGTTGGGTCTGGCTCTTGTTCTGAATTCCGAATTATTCGGCAGGAAGCGCCGGAAGTTTCTGATGGCATCTGCCGGGATCGGCTGGGCAGTTCTGGACGAGATACATCAGTTTTTTATACCTGGCAGATTTTGCTCGTTTCAGGATGTGCTGGCGGATACTGCAGGTCTGCTTCTAGCGCTATGGCTTTTCTCCCGTCTGTATTCAGAAAGCAATGGTAATTAACTGGTACACCTGTATGGTAGTATATTTGTGTGAATGCAGGCGCGATGCATCTTGACAGCAATGTGTGTTGTGGTTAGTAATACCGTTCAGGATTGTTAATTTGTGCCTCGAAAGGGGCGGGGGGTCATGAGACGCAATGTATTCACGATTCCATAGTTACGAGAATAGACAGTTGGAGTAACCAAGAGGAGGTTTCGGAGATGCTCAGAACAAGAACATCGATGTTCTTTCTTGCGCTCCTGGCCATGATTCTGCTTGTTGCAGCTTGCGGTCCCAGCGAAGAACAGCTTCGTGCAAGGGATACAGCAAGAGCAGCAGCACTGGCCGCGGAAGCAAGAGCTATCAGTTTAGAGAACGAATTTGGTAATCTCAATGAGGAAATTCCTCAGCTGGAGGCACAGATAGTGCAGCTTCAGGCAGAGAAGGCAGAACTTCAGGCCGAGTACGAAGCTCTCGGTGGAACCGGAAGATAGGAAGGGGTAAAGTATGCGTTACTTAATGATTATCGTACTGGTCCTCTTCGCAACTCTTTCATTTGCAAAGAGCTACACGGTAGAGGATCTTCAGGATTACGATCGCAACGAGATCGAAGCAATGGGTGATAAGAATATCGAGCTCCAGATTGCTTACTGGGAATGGGTAAAGTCTGAAGCTGATCCAGTGGTTGCCGAGTGGGAAGCAAAAGTTCTTCCTCTTCGCGCCGAGAGAGATGCCCTTCAGGCTGAAGTTAATCAGCTTAACCAGGACATCAGCTGGCTTCGCGGCGAGATTAACAGACTTCGCAACAGCGGTGTGAATCACACAATCGTTGATGGCGAAAGTCTCTGGCTCATCGCAAGTTACCACTATTACTTCGGTAATGGTTCTGAGTGGCCTCGTATTTACGAGCGCAACAGTGCTCAGATCAGCGACCCTAACATGATCTATGCAGGCGACACCATTGTGGTACCAGTACCAATGGCAAGCTCTTACACTGTTGTTGGTGGCGACTATCTCGGCAAGATCGCCGGATACGGTATCGTTTACAACAGCAGAGGTGAATGGCCTCAGCTTTACGAGGGCAACCGTGACAAGATCAGCGATCCTAACCTGATCTATCCCGGACAGATTCTTTCTATCCCTCGCGGCGGAGTTCGCGGCGGACGCCAGTAACAGATAATTTACGGATCAAATGGAATCTCCCTGCCCATTCGGGCAGGGAGATTCTTTATATTAGCATACCTATGAAAAAGCCAGACAGTAGAAGAATTCCAGTTTCCCCTGATGATGCACGAAAGCTTCTCGGCCCTGGAGACGGGAACCTGAGGGATATCTGCCGTGTTCTTGGGGTGGCAGCGGTTTATCGTGATGCCAGTTTGACATATACAGGGGAGAAGGCTGCCCTGGACAGGGCTCAGGCAGTTACAGAACGACTCATTATTCAGATTCAGGCAAGTGGCCGGATATCAAAAGCTGCTTTGCACAAAGCTCTTGATTTCCCTGAATTGAAGGCTGCCGGGCTTGTATACAATGTACCGGGTAGAGCAGGTCGAATAATACCAAGAACGCCTGGCCAGGAAAGCTACATGCATTCAGTTATGCACAATGAGCTTGTTTTTTCCATCGGACCTGCCGGTACAGGCAAAACATTTCTTGCTGTGGCTGCAGCGGTCTCTGCTCTTCAAGACAACAGAGTTGAGAGAATCATACTTACCAGGCCAGCAGTGGAAGCAGGAGAAAAACTGGGTTTTCTACCAGGTGATCTTCAGCAGAAGATCGATCCGTATCTGCGTCCAATATACGATGCTCTGAATGACACACTGACCGCACCACGGGTACAAAAATATATGGAAAGCGGTATCATTGAGGTGGCTCCACTTGCCTACATGAGAGGGCGAACTCTGAACAACGCTTTCATTATTCTTGACGAAGCACAGAACACTACATTAACACAGCTTAAGATGTTCCTGACAAGGATGGGATACGGGTCCAGAATGGTTATTACCGGAGATGTGACACAGATCGATCTGAAACCGCCAACGGTATCCGGACTGGTACGAATTGCCAGGATACTTCGGCAGATCCCGGGTATTGGTTTCGTTTATCTTGATCATTGTGATGTGTTGAGACACCCTCTGGTGCAGCAGATCATAGAGGCATTCGGTCGGAAGGACGAAGAGTGAACATAAGGAAAAGAAGCATCTCTCTTAACTTGATGGTGGCCGTTCTATTTATGGCTCTTCTGATCATTGGTTTCTACTTTGGCTTCGATTCAAGAGGAGCTCTTTCCGACAGAAATCTTGTTATAGGTGAACCAGTTGCCGAGGGAATTATAGCAGTACACAATTTCAGTGTGCCGTACAGTTCTTCTGAATTTGAAGAGATAGCCAACGAAGCTGAAGCTTCTATTCCAGTGTACCTTGTGCGCAATGAGCAGACAGGAGTGAATTCATCGGAGGAAATTCAGAGTTTGATCTTTCTTGCCACGGAGAACAACGAACTTGCAAGGTATTTTGGTCAGCGGGTAAACAGTCTCTACGCAACCGGAATAATTGATATTGAAGCGCTTCGTATGACTTATGATGGCAGTCACGCAATTACAGGAGATGGCTCTGCCGAGAATATTTCCGAACTTTTTACGTTAACAGAGGCCAGGGATGGAATAAGGCTGGACCTTGAAAGGCGTGGAGTTCTTCGTGAAAAGATCCCGATGATCCTTGAACTGATCGTTCCGGATCTGGAAATAGATCACCAGAGCCGGGAAGCAGCAGTTCTAGAGCATCTTGCCAATCTTACCCATATAAAAAGAGAATTCCGGACCGGAGAGGAAATTCTTCCGCCCGGCGGGTTGTTTACAGAAGAGATAAGTCGTTACCGGGATGCCATGGTTCTTTCTCCAGTTGGAGAGCAGGGTGTTATAGAACACAATATTGCCAAGACAGGGCTTGCTGCTATGCTTCTTCTTCTCAGCGCTCTCTTTTTATGGAAAGAACAAAGATCATTTTCATTTTCTATTTCGGACCTGACGCTCATTTTTGCCATATGGGGACTTACCATGGGATTGACCATCCTGCTTTTCCGATCTGGAGTCCGGGAGTTGTCAATGTTTTCTTTTACCATGCTTGGGGCCGGCCTTACATCGGTATTCTTTGACAATCGTTTAAGAACAACAACAATCAACTATTCATGGTTTCTTGCGGCTGTCTTCTCCTCTATTTTTGCTCTTGCATCTCCTTTTCCCATGACTACCTTCTTAATGGGCTTTATTCCAGCCTGTCTTGTTTCCAGGGCAATGAAGGATCTTAGTGACAGGGGAACATCAATTGCTCTTGTGCTGGGTATTGTTTCCTCAGTGACCATTTACTGGCTTCTGGCAGCAGCCGGAAGCTCAAGCAGCATGAAATTCGGGTCTGTGGCATGGATAGCTCTTGTAGGGTTTCCAGTGATCATTACAGGGACGATCAAGGTAATCAGTCATCCTTTTGAACTTCTGTTCCATGTGGCTACCGCAAGAACATATGAAAGGCTCGGAAATGACAATCACCCCCTTCGCGAGTTGCTGCGCAGAGAAGCCAGGGGCACATACACCCATTCTATTCTTGTTGGGGATCTTGCGTCTTCCGCTGCTGCGGAGCTTGGGGCTGATGAAGAACTGGCAAAACTCGGAGGGGTTTTTCATGACATAGGAAAGATCGTTGAACCGGAGATGTTCATAGAGAATATTTCAAATCCCGACGAGAATAACCCGCACAGATTACTGCCACCTGTTGAAAGTGCAAAAATAATCATTGCCCATGTAAGTAACGGCATCGATATGGCAGTCAGGAACAAACTTCCTTCTGACATCAGAGGTATCATCGAACAGCATCACGGAGATACATGTGTCAGATATTTTCTTGAAAAGGCAAAAAAAGAATTACCTCCCGGGGGAGAGCTGGATGATACCGTTTTTCATTACAATGGGCCGAAACCACAATCTGTTGAAGCGGCGCTTGTTATGCTGGCAGATTCTGCATCTTCTGCAGTTAAGGGTCTTGGAAGCACAGCTTCGTATGAAGAGAAAGCAGCAGTTGTTTCCAGAATAATGCAGGAAAAGTCTGACGAAGGTCAGTTTGATCAATGTGAACTTACCGCATCCATGCGAACAAAAGCAGCACACGTATTTATGGAAGTACTGAGCCAGAACGATTACGAAAGGATAAAAGACTTTCCTCATGGGCAGTAATCAAGACAATTCAGAGAGCTCGATAATTGACGATACCGGTAGCGATAAACCTCCTGCGTATCAGGCAACTCCGTCAGTCAGCATTATTCTTGATAACCCCCCGCAGGAGCTTTTTCTGCTTAACCTTATAGTGCAAGAGACTATAAAGGGCCCTGTAGAATTTGTGGTCTGCGACCCTGGTGTTATGAGATTTCTTAACTACGGCTGGCGAAAGATCAACAAGTCCACTGATGTTCTTACTTTTGATCTTTCATCTTCTGACTGCGATTTACCCGAGGGTGTGGTTTATATTGATGGCAGAATGGCTCCACCTCTTGAGGAAGTGCTGGAAAGACTTTATCACGGGTGGTTGCACCTTAACGGTTTTACGCATGACACAGAGGAGGATACCCAGGAGATGAATCGACAAACTGTCGCACTTGTAAAACAGGGGATGAGGGTGGTGAAAGGGCTATGAATCTTGCTGGAGAATTGCTTCTTCTTGCTGGAGGTATTTTTTGCTCTGCTGCCGCAAATGGATCCAGAACGGCTATACCCGAACTTGTTAACCACATAGGCAGAGATCCATCAGACAGACGGAAGGAGGCCGCCACAAGGCTTAGAACCATCTGGCTGGCCAGGGTCGTCGGTCTTGTTCTTGTTGGGGTAAGTTCCACGCTGCTTTCTTCCCAAATGAGTTATCCTCGCTGGGTATCTGTATCGGTAATTGCTCTTCTCTCATTCCTGCTTTCGGAAGTTGTGCCCCCGGTGCTGGTTCAGAATCTCTCAGAGGGATGGGCCACCAAGGTTTTTACAGGCCCTATGGCCATTCTTAGCTTCCTGTTTCGACTGCCGGCAAGAATCATTCTTGGAAGGGAAGACAACAATTCGGATGACTGGGCGTACACTCCTCCAGACACCCTGTGGCTTGAACAGCGAAGGGAAAAGGGAGATCAGGGGGAACTGGAAAAAGAGCAGGAACTGGTTGATTCCATCCTGGAATTTTCAGATAAGATCGTACGCGAAGTGATGGTTCCAAGAATAGATATGGACAGTATCGAACTTTGTGATGACATTGGAAGCATTGTCGCCCAGGTTAAGAAGGCGGGTCATTCCAGAATACCGGTATACAGGAAGATCATCGATGACATCGCCGGTGTTCTTTATGCAAAGGATCTTCTGGGAGTTCCGCTGGACGCAGAAGAAGGGGAATTCAGGGTTGAGGATATTATCAGGGAAGCCTACTTTGTACCGGAATTCAAGAGAATAGATGAACTATTTGCCGAATTTCAGACCAAGCGCATTCACATGGCAGTGGTGATCGATGAGTATGGAGGGATTGCCGGTATAGTTACAATGGAAGACATCGTCGAGGAAGTTTTCGGCGAGATCAGAGATGAGTTCGACTCGGAACCGCCAATGGTAAGATCGGTTGGAGGAAATTCATACAGAGTTGATGCCAGATTACCTATTGATGATCTGAATGACCTTCTGGGTACAGATTATGAAGAGGAAGAGAATTACGAATCTGTTGGAGGTCTGGTTTTTCACCAGCTTGGTCATATTCCCGAGGCGGGGGAATCCAGGGAAATAGATAACTGGACATTCACCGTTGAAAAGGTCAGCGGGCAGAGAATTGTCTTTGTAAAGGTCAGCCCTGGAACCGGGGAAGAGGATTGAGAGTATCTACTCCAGCCTTTGTCCTGAGAAGGGTCAGGTGGAGTGATTCTTCTCTGATCCTCACGCTTTACTCTTTGGATTATGGCAGAGTTTCTGCAATGGTAAGGGGCGCCTTGCGCCCTAAAAGCAATTTTCTAGGCAGGGTAGAACTGTTCAGTCAGGGCGAATTCCAGTTGGCTCGTCGTGAAGGCAGAGAGCTGGATACTGCAACAGAAGTCAGCATAATTTCCCATAATGAGGCTCTTCGCAGAGAATTCAGAGGATTTGCCGGTGCCGGTCTTTTTTCTGAGTGGCTTCTGGCGGTTGTGGCCTTTGGAAATGAACCATCCGGCCCTGTGTATCGACTGACAGAGCAGGTGTTTGGTCTGCTGGAATCAGGGGCTCCTGCCTGGCCGGTTATCTGCGGTGGAGTTGTAAGACTTCTTCGCCTTTCCGGTCACGGTTTTTCCACAGATGTATGCGTTGCCTGTGGAGCAGAGATCAAAGGAAGTACAAGCTGGTCCCATTCCGGTGGCGGGGTCGTCTGCGGAAGATGCGGGGAACCCGGCTTTTCTGTAAA
>JAOZLN010000009.1:0-1785 GCA_029934845.1 Candidatus Sabulitectum sp. | reverse complement strand
CTGTAAAATCCGGTATAATCAGCTTTCTTTCCAGAGCAGGCAATTCAAGTCTTGAATCACTCTCAAGGGTCAGGCTTTGGCCCGGTGGTTATATTCAGTGTCACTTGCTACTCAAAGAATATGCGCAGGTTCATCTTGAACGCCGGCTTCAGTTGAAGTCGGAAAAAGTAATGAAGGAGATTTTAGATGCAGGCCACTAACGACCTGATGAAGAAAATAGTTTCACTTTCCAAAAGACTGGGATTCGTTTACCAGTCAGGAGAGATACACGGCGGTCTTCAGGCAGCTTGGGATTACGGCCCACTTGGCGTTGAACTTAAGAAGAACATAACAGAGTTGTGGTGGCATGAAATGGTTCGGTCAAGGGGAGATGTTGTAGGTGTTGATACAGCCATTATAACCCATACCGATGTATGGAGATCATCAGGTCACCTGAAGAACTTTCACGATCCTCTTGTAGACTGCAAAAAGTGCCACAGCAGGTTCCGGGCGGATCATGTAGAGGGTTCTGTCTGTCCCAACTGCGGGGGAGAGCTTACAGAACCAAGGAATTTCGGTCTGATGTTCAAAACTTTCATGGGACCCCTCGAGGATGAAGGTTCAATTGTATATCTCAGACCTGAAACCTGTCAGCCGATCTTTGCTCAGTTCCAGAACATCGTTACATCCACCAGAAGAAGCCTTCCCTTTGGAATAGCTCAAACTGGAAAGGCGTTCAGGAACGAGATAACTGTACGCAACTTCATATTCAGAAGCCGCGAGTTCGAGCAGATGGAGATGGAGTACTTCGTACATCCGGATCAGATGGATAAGTGGTACAAGTACTGGGTACAGAAGCGACTTGACTGGTATACCGATGTGCTTGGTATCAAGAAGGAGAACCTGAGGCTCCGGCCCCATGAGGAAAAAGAACTTGCTCATTATGCAGCAGGCTGTACCGATATTGAATACCGTTTCCCGTTTGCAGGAGGAGATGGTTACGGTGAGCTTGAGGGTATTGCCAGCAGAACTGATTACGATCTTACCGCCCAGATGGAAGGCAGTGGAAAAGATCTGAAGATTCTCGACAAGGAGACAGGAAAGAAGATCACCCCTTATGTTATTGAAACATCCGGCGGTGTGGGCAGAACCTTCCTGATGGTGCTGCTGGACGCTTATCGTGAAGAAGAGATCGAAGGAAAGACCAGGGTGGTTCTGGGGCTTAGCAAGAAACTTGCCCCGGTGAAGGCGGCAATTCTTCCCCTCTCCAAAAAACTTTCGGAACAGGCTCGTGAAGTCGAGGATCTACTGCGTCCTCACTGGCCGGTGCTGTTTGATGTTACCGGTTCAATAGGCAAGAGGTACAGAAGGAATGATGAGATAGGCACACCCTACTGCATAACATTTGATTTTGACAGTCTTGAAGATCGTAAGGTTACCATTCGAGACCGCGATTCTCTTGAGCAGATCAGGATAGAAATAGATCGCCTGGTAGAGGTGATGTCCCGGTTGATGACAAGCGATATGGCACTTGGTGACTGGGAAAGACAGGAGTAACAGTAATGGCACTTGCTAAAAGATACAAAGCAAAAGAATCAGAACCCCGTCTGCAGCAGAAATGGGCAGACGAAGGTATTTACAAATACAACCCCGATTCAGGAAAAGAAGTATATGCAATAGACACGCCGCCTCCTACGGTGAGTGGCATGATCCACATGGGTCACATATTCAGCTATGTCCAGGCGGAAGTTCTTGCCAGGTATCAGAGGATGACCGGCAAAGAAGTTTTCTACCCTTTCTGCTTTG
>JAOZLN010000164.1 GCA_029934845.1 Candidatus Sabulitectum sp. | reverse complement strand
AACGAAATTTCGTGAAGAGGAGCAGTGGCACCCGGAAACAGCTAACCCTGAAACCCTCAGCGAATATCTTCTTTCCCAGCTTGACAGCCTTGACGTTTCTGAAGAGGTAGAGAATGCAGCAGTATATGTGATCTATTCACTTGACAGAAATGGTCTTCTGGCTCTTGATCCTGATGAACTTCAAGTTGGCTGGGATGGTTCTCAGAACAGCCTTTCACAAGCCATTGATCTAGTGCGAAAATTTGATCCATCAGGAGTTGCTCAGGATTCAGCAAGAAATGTTCTTCTTTTTCAGCTTATTCAGAAGAACGGAGAAATCGCCCGAGGCAGTCTTGAGTACCGGATCATTGATCAGTGTTTTGGCCAGCTTGCAGAACGACAGATCCTTTCAATTGCAGCCGATCTGGAGGTTTCTCCACACCAGGTTGAGGTTGCGATAGAGAAGATCAGACAGCTTAACCCGTGGCCCGGGTCAGAATTTGCCGGCAGCACCGGTACTGTGGTTATCCCGGACATCATTATAGAGAGGCATGGCGATAAATTCATGGTCTTCCTGAATGATAATCGTTTTCCACACCTTTCTATCAGTGCCAGGAATCGCCGGATACTGGAGTCACCATCCACCGGTATGGTGGAAAAAGATTATGTAAAGAAGAAATTCAAAAGAGCCAGCTGGTTTATAAAGGCGATAAAGCAGAGACAGGAAACTGTAAAAAAAATATCTAATTTCATTGTGGAGACCCAGTGGGAATTTCTTCTGCACGGCGTGGAATCTTTACGCCCTCTGACCCTTCAGGAGGCTGCGAAGGCTCTTGGTTTTAATCAGTCAACCATAAGCAGGGCAATCAACGGCAAGTATGTCCAGTCGCCACAGGGAATTCATGAAATGCGTTACTATTTCAGCAGGGGCAGTGCGGATGCTTCGGTAACTGCAATTTCTATTAAAGAAGAGATAAAAAGAATTGTAGGAAGTGAAGACAAATCCAGTCCTCTCAGTGATGAGAGAATTGCCGATGTGCTGAACAGCAACGGAACTACAATTAAAAGAAGAACGGTGGCCAACTACCGTAAACAGATGAACATACCTGGCGCTAGAAAGAGAAGGCGCTTCTAGGGGGATAAGGGATGAGCAACGATATTTTCGAGGGTTACAGAGAGGCTACCCGGGAAATGATGGAGAAGTTTGGAATAAGCGTCTGGGATGACATAGTTCTTACTGCAGGCCCCAACACATTCCAGGGTGTTGTTCTACCAAGAAGTGAGACTGCCGACGCCGATCATATTGTGATGAAACTGGCCACAGGATACAACATTGGTATATCTGCTTCAAAGGTAACAGGTGCAAAGATCCTTGGTTCCAGAAAGGTTGTCTTCCAGATCCCAGAGCAGGAATTTCCATTCGATCCCTCCCATCCGAATGTGACGCTGCTTGGTACAGGTGGTACCATCGCCAGCCGTCTCGATTACAAGACAGGTGCTGTTATTCCGGCTTTTTCTCCCGGTGAGCTTTACGGGGCTGTTCCTGAACTGGCTGATATCTGCAATCTTGAAACTGAAAAACTCTTTGGCATATTCAGTGAAGATATGGGTCCTGAGCAATACATCATTCTGGCAAAGGCCATTGAAAAGGAAATAGAAAAGGGTGTTGCCGGAATAATGATAGGACACGGCACAGATACCCTCAGCCACACAGCTGCGGCACTTACCTACATGTGTCAGGACCTGCCGGTGCCTGTTGTTCTTGTTGGCAGCCAGAGATCAAGCGATCGCCCTTCAAGCGACGCTGCTTTGAATTTGATACACGCAGCTAAAACTGCAGCCTACTTCGATGCAGCAGAAGTTGTTGTATGTATGTTCGGCCCCACAAGCGATCAGTACGGTCTGTTGCACAGAGGCCCTCAGGTAAGGAAAATGCATTCCAGCTACAGAAGCACTTTCAGAACAATAGGAGACAGACCCCTTGCAATGGTGGACAGGGATGGCTTTACCTTCTTAAAGAAAGACTACATAAAGAGAGATCCCAGCCGCAAACCGAACATACGCCCTGTTTTCAATGACAAGGTTGGGATGATTTATTATTACCCCAACATGAAAGCCGACATGATCGACTCTATGGTGGATAACGGCTACAAGGGAATCATTATTGCAGGTACCGGTCTTGGCCATGTGAACAAGGCACTTTACGACCCCATCCTCCGAGCTACAGAAGCCGGTGTTCATGTTTTCATGACGGTGCAGACTCTGTGGGGCTTCGCTCAGATGTATGTTTACGATACAGGACGATTCCTGATGCAAAGAGGGGTTGTTCCTCTGGGCAACATGCTTCCCGAGGCAGCTTACATTAAACTTGGGTGGGTATTGGGTTTAACAGATGATCCAGATGAGGTCAGGCGCATAATGCTTACGCCTGTGGGAGGCGACATTACCGAAAGTGAACCACCGGACGGGTACATAATTCTTCAGGGTGGAGTACCCGAGGTAAAGAATATTTTCAAGGGGATCAACAGATGAGCATGAACATCAATATTGAAGCTGTAGATCTTAAGTACCCGGAGGGATGCAACATTATTCTCGGGCAGTCTCACTTCATCAAAACGGTGGAAGATCTTTTTGAAGTTATCTCGGCTTCCATTCCAGGCAGCTTGTTCGGGCTTGCATTCAGTGAGGCTTCAGGGCCATGCCTGATCCGCAGTGATGGCAATGATCTGGAGCTGAAGAGAATCGCCGAAGAGAACATTCTGGCAATATCAGCAGGTCACTGTTTTATAATTGTTCTTGGAGAGGCATTTCCCATCCAGATACTTGACAGGGTGAAGGCAGTTCCTGAGGTATGTAATATCTTCTGCGCTACTGCAAACCCAGTCCAGGTTCTTGTTGCAAGAACAGGGCAGGGTGGTGGAATTCTCGGCGTTGTTGATGGAGAGTCTCCAACCGCTGTTGAGTGTGAAGAAGATGTTAAGGCGAGAATTGAACTCTTAAAGCGTTTCGGTTACAAGCGCTGACAGTACGGTTCTGTGCAGCGGGATGTTGTTCAGGAATGAATCTCGGAAGGCTTCAGACTGAATCTTTTCTGCTGCAAGAAGAATTTCATCTTTTGCAGCCTGTTTCCATTCCGCAGCTCTGCCAAGGAGTGTTTTCCTCTGTTCTGCTGAAATGCTTGTGCTCTCCGAGATCAAAGAGAATATTGTGCCCCATTTCCAGTAGATGTCTGGAAGGCTTTTAACATCTGCGATATCAGTGCTTTGTGCTTCATCCAGGTGTTTCTGAACTGTGCTGTTTGATCTGTCACTTAGCGCCAGACAAAGGGCAAGATCTGTTCTTATGGATGAAGTGTAACGGTTTGTCTCATACTCGGCAGAGAATTTTAAAGCATTTTCGAGAAAGCTGCACGTTTTTTTGTAGTTTTTACCTGCTAGCTGAATCACACCAGACAACTGATTGTTCTCAATTATTCCGTCTCTGTCGTTTACTTCCCGGCAAATTTCAAGTGCGGCGGTGCAGGATTCTTCCGCTGAGTGTATATCGCCCAGTTGAATATTTACCAGTGTGCAGTTTGTAAGCAGAATTCCCTCCATACTGCGCAAGCCGATCTGCCTGGCAATTTGCAGGGCATCTGAATAGAATTTATCAGCTGTTTCAGTCTGTCCAAGAGCTAGCATTGCATTGCCCATGTTGTTCAGTGATCGGCACATCCCTGGCTTGTCGTCTAATTCTCTGGACAATTGCATGCTTTCCACTGCTATATCGTATGCCTTTTCCACCTGGCCGCGGTCGTTATAAATTATTCCGATATTTCTAAGAATGTTTGCTTCCCCGGCCTGATCATCGATCTCTTTTAGTATTTGAAGTGACTTCCGGTAGAATTCAATGGCTTTTGTTCTGTGATTGCTTTTCCAGTATACCAGGCCGATGTTGCAGAGAGTGTTGGCTTTACCGGCTTTCAAACCAAGGTGTGTAGAGATGTCCAGACTTTTATGCAATTCCGCCAGAGACATGGAAAAAAGAGCCCTGTCGCAGTAAATCAGCCCGATGTTGTTCGATAGTCTGGCTTCCTCTTCCCTGTTATCAAGCTGTTTTGCCAGTTTCATTGATTCTGTGTACACATTCAGGGCTTTCTCAAGGTCTCCTTTCATCCAGTACGAAATGCCGATACTGTTTGCTATCTTCAATTTATCAAAGGCATTATTGTGAGTATATGCTATCTTCTGAGCCTCTTTGAATATTGCAAGACCTTTTGTGAATTCACCTGAGTCTCTGTATGTAGCTCCCAGTATCAGTCTTGCCGGAATCATCCCCGGTTCCCGGTTGATAACATCCACAAGAAGATCTCTTGCATGCTGGATGTGTTCCTTGTTTTTTCTGGTCTGCCACAGATGAAGGGCCTGCAGGTATTTCTCGTAGGTGGAAGCTGATTCAACTGAAACATTCTGCATGGCATTGTATTTTTCCGAACTGCAGCCCATTGCTTTCAGAATGCCATCAGCGAGTTTGCTTTTAAGAGATGGTAGATCATCCAGTTCCTCGGTCCATGTGTCCATCCAGACTGTTCTGCCGGATTCAACTTCTTTCAAAGTAAGAGAAAGTTGCATCTGAGACCCTGTTCGCTGAATGGTTCCCTGTACAAAGCTTGAAGAGCCAAACTTCCTGGCGACCTCATCATTGCTCACTCCTGCTCGCATGGAGCGCATGAGCGATGTTAAAGGTACGATGGAGATGGAGTTTCTTGTGGAAAGGTCACTGAGCAGATCTGCAGATATACCATATGCATAGAACTCATCATCAGGATTGCCAATATTTACCAGAGGAAATGCAGCAAGAACAGCAGGGCCTCTTTTTACAACAGGGCTTACTTCAGTTACCTTTTCCGGAAAGCTGCCAGCCAGACCGAGAAAATGAATTTGAAGCAGTCTGCCCAGCCCTTTAAGCCTTGCAAGCCCCATATAAACAGTTCTTGGCGTTTCCTTCTCTTCAAGTTGTAAAAGCACTTCTCTGCTTAGCAGAATGCCGCCACCAGGTGCTTTCTGCTCAAGTCGCGAGGCAACATTTACGGTATCACCAAAGACATCATTACCTTCAAGAAGAACACTGCCGTAATGAATTCCGATCCTGGTCCTGAAGTTCTCTTTTTCAAGGTGTTCCTGAATATCCCGTGCGCAGGAAACAGCATCAGCTGCACAGGCGAAAATGCTCAGTGTGCCATCGCCCATCTCTTTGACCAGACGGCCTTTCCGGGATGCAACAGCAGAGCGAACAACATGAATCATTCTCCCTATAACAACCATAGCTTCATTTTCAGAGCGTTCCATCATGGTAGTAAATCCCACAACATCAGTAAACATTATCGCAGAATTCTTTCTTGCTGGCACTGAAGGATCCTTCCGTTTGGCCAAAATAAAAACTTCAGATATTAAAAAACAATACAGAGGGTTAGTAAAGGCTGTCAATGGCTGTTATGTTCAGAGTGATCCTGTTTTTTTTAAGTTTTTCTATGATTGGAAATTCATTGTATCAATTCTTCTGGAATGCTTCTGTTTGTATTGCCGTGGCATCTTTTTTTCTAATCTTTTCACTTAGAAATTTTAGAGAAGGGTATTTTCGTGCTGGGATCACTTCACTTATTCCGGTAGCTATTACTGTCGTTCTTTATCTGCTGTTGCACAGTAATTCGGGATTTCAGAATTCAATATCAGTTTTCTCACTGGTATTGATCATTTTGTCTTTTATTCCTTATTCAAGGAAAAGCAATGAACAGCTTTTAAAAGAAGATGGTAAAAGATACGACGAAAGAGACACTTCATTTTCTCGCAACAGGCTGGAACCCGGTTCAGAAAACTACATCAAATACTACAACAGAAACCCCGAAAAAGAACAGAATGATTCCAGAACAAGATCCCTTCCCGGACTTCTTTCAAGTGGAAGCAGATTCTTTCACCGATACAATGCAGCAGCAGCAGAAGCGAGTTTTTATCTTCTGAGCCATTTGAGAGACTCGGTTGAAGGAGCAGTATTTGAAAGT
>JAOZLN010000163.1 GCA_029934845.1 Candidatus Sabulitectum sp. | reverse complement strand
CGCCTTGCATGCACCAGTCTCCAAACTGGCCATAATCATTGTAAGCTCTGTCCAGACTATGATTGTTCCAGCCTTAAGGCTCAGTATCTTTACCATACACGCTGATCTGAACATTTGAGTCCTTAAGAATTTCTGTAAAGGCTGTCAATGGCTATGGGTGCATTTTCGAAGTGCGCACATACGATACGTTTTGTTTGTGGCAAAACTCCTATTGTACCCAGGAGAACTCACTACTTTCCACTGGGGCCTGTAAGGATTAGGAAAGTTAAACTGTCAACGGACGCCCAGTTTCCCGCAGTTAAGGGACTGATGTTAGAGATCGCTGGCATGTACTAAAAAAGGTAAAGAGCAATCTGGGCAGAAATGCGAAATTCAATCACATCTCTGGTAAATTCCTCGGGAGTAACACCAGTGGGGGTCTCGGGAAATTGAATCGGGATTGGTCTGAAGATTAAATCTCCACCCCAACCGAAGCCCTCAATCTGGCTAAAGGCCCCAAAGATGAAGTGAGGGCCTCCGGTGTTTCCCAATATCCCGTCCCAGTCTTCTCCCGGTTCAGCCCCCTCACGATCATCAGGGCAAAGTGTAACATCTCCGGAGTAAAAGCTGTAACCGCCTCCAATTCGAATATTAATGTACCGGAGCTCAAGCCCTATGGCTTTCTCTTTTATAACGTAAAACAATTCAGGTGGGATGAATGGTCCATGGTTGTCAAAGAATAGTCCGGAGAACAGGGTGGAGCCGCCAGCGTATATCACCGGGGTGAGATTTTCTGCTACTCTTTTTCCAATACCCAGTCTGAATCCGACTCCGTCATTTTCCCCGCCTGCGCGAAGGGTATCAACACCAAACCACTCTGTTTCCATCCCGTCCACAGTGCGATCCATACTCCCGATTCCCACACCTCCCTCCAGAAAGACAAGCCAGTCGTTTACAGGCAGGTCATACGGAGAGTCACCTGAGGCTCTGAGGAAAAAGACCAGGACTGAATAGAAAATCAAACCAGTTTGTTTCATGCTCTGTCCCCTGGAGAAGGAAAAGCTTGCAGAGATGCATTTGGTAATGCAAGCTCAGGTTAAGTATCTGCATCTATGATGTTGCTCATTTTATCCTGTGTCAACAGCATCAAAGCGGTGCTTGTCGTATAGTCATAGGCAAAACAACTCGACATTGGAAGTCATTCAGCAAGTCTGCAACTTTGGAGTGGACAGGCGATCAAGCGGTATGTTTTCTAAGTACATACATACCACACGTTTTGTTTGTGGTAAATCTGTATTTGCCACCTTTCCCACCAGTGAAACCAGGTTTTCAAAGGTCTTTCATCAGGTGGTGTATATTTACAGTCGGGATTGGTTCTGAGTGGAGCTGGCTGGTTCACTCCCAAGCTTCTTCTTTCGGTAAATTGGAACACTAACGGAGGATACAATGCTCTTACTTTTTCTAGCGCTGGCGGGAACACCTGTTGTTGTTTCAGGCGGTTCCCCAATTGATTATATGCCTTCACCGCTTCAGAACACAGATGGTTCCATATTGGTTGCCTTCGAAAGGATGACTCCTCCAGGACAGGGCTTTATTGGTGATATACTCATTACTTTAAGTACTGATACAGGCTCAACCTGGTCCACTCCGACAATTGTGGTTGAAGGTTCGGCAAATCAGAGGCACCCTGCGCTGGTACATGTTCCCTCAGGTGGTTACAGAATAGTTTACCTTTCTGATCAGTCCGGAGGATACGGAGTATTTTCCGCTTTTTCCGCTGATGGCACAACATGGACCGAAGAGGGACAGCTTGACCTTGGATGGACAGCAGGCAGCTTCGGTAACCCTAGCGTATCATCCGAAGGGGATACTGCACTTGTGATTTCCTATGACAAGTTCTTCGGACTGGGGGGATACGTGTCACGATCCACAGATGGTGGAACCTCCTGGGATACGGAAATGCGTCGTATCAACACAAGGGGCAGGCTGAATAGAATTCTCAGGCATCCCGACGGCACTTATCTGTGCGCATGGCAGGAGACCGGCGGTGGATCAGTGGTTAACATATTCGCTTCATACAGCTCAGATCTTGAAACCTGGGCGCCTTCCGAATCTCTTACAACCAATGACAATGGACATGATGCAATGCCATTTGTTGACGAGAACCAGGTCGCCTGGATCTATTATGCTAAATACGAGGGTTCAGTATACAGGATCATGCGCTGTGAAGTACCTTCATGGGGAAGCTACGGCGAGGAAATACTTGTGTATGGGGATAGTCATCACGCTACACAGCCCCATCCTCTTCTGCTGGCAGATGGCAGAACAGCCCTTTTCTGGGGAAGCTGGTGGAACAACTACAATGAATCCGATGTTATGGTGGAGATACTTGATTTTTCCGGTATCGAAGAGAGCGAAGAAGCCGGAAACCCCATTTCAGTCAGCCTTTATCCCTCACCTTTCACAAGTACACTATCCGTGGATATCAGCTTATCAGAAACCGCTTTTGGCTCTATTGCAGTCTACGACCTGTCGGGAAGGCTGGTGGAATCAATAGGTTCAGACATTCCCATTGGAGGAGTTCATCTTTGGGAACCCGGGGAGCTTCTTCCTGTGGGAGGCTACATTATTCAGGTAAAATCAGGGGAATACACTGCTTCCGAAAAGTGCCTGTACCTGCACTAAGAGCATCTCCGAGCTTTGCATTTCCAGTGCAGGTACTTATCAGAACACTTCTATTTACTCAATATCCGGATTGAGAGAATTCCAGTTTTGCTCCTGTGGGATTTGATGACTGATTCATGATAATCATATTAAACAGTCAACCGATTTATGCAGCTTGCTGTACAGGGAGTGAAGAAAATGTTATAGTGTGTATATGTTAAACTAATACAGGAATAATCAGGAGGGTTTTTGAAAAGTTTAATCTTCTGTTCTGACGGAACAAGCAACACTCAGAAAGACAGAACGAATGTTTTTCAGCTGTTTGAGATGCTTGAAGAGAGTCCCCGTCAGTTGAAAGCATATGACAGGGGAGTGGGCACTAAATTCGGAAACATCATCCGTGGTTGTGCTTTCGGAGTGGGGTTGCACTTTAACATTCTTGACGGTTTCAAATTCATCTCCAGTAATTATGAACAGGGCGACAGGATCTACCTGTTCGGTTTCAGCAGAGGGGCTTACACCGTTCGAAGCCTTGCAAGCATGATTGCCCTGTGCGGTCTGGCACCGAAAGATGCATCAGGTAAAACCATTAAACGTTTCTGGAAAGCCTATACCTCCAACAGGAATGCTGAAAAGTTTGCCCTGCGTACTGCGGAGCTTGATCGATGCTGCAAGCCAATTAAGGCAGATGTTGAAGCTGTCTGTGTATGGGATACGGTGGGTTCCATCGGAAGTCAGACCCGTACAAAGAACATCCGGAAGAAACTTGCCCACAGATACCACCGGATGACAGTGTATCCTGAAGTTCACCGGATATACCATGCAGTGTCTATAGATGAGCGCAGAACTCAATTCTACCCTCATCTGCTGTTTGCTCAGACAAAGAGCCACAGCACTCAGGTTGAGGAGGTATGGTTCACAGGAGTACATTCAGATATAGGGGGCAACTACAGCCGGGATGATTCATCCCTGGGTGACATCACCCTGAAATGGATGATATCCCGGATTAAGAATGAACTTGTATTCAAAAGTAATGCTCTTGCCGGGCTTAATCCCGATTCTCTGGGAAGAATGCACAATGCCGAAGGAAGTTTTCTGTTCAGCCTTTTCAGCAAGAAGAACAGGCCGATTCGAAGGGGAAGTGTGCTTCACCGTTCGGTGCTTGAGAGAATTGCGAAACCACCCCATGAATACCAGCAGCACAGGGAGCCTTCCGGAAACTATTTGCCCTTTGCACTAACTTTTTGCAACTTTGCAAGACCCCCGGATTTCGGGATCACAGATAACTATAAAATTGCTCCATAGGATGATCCCAGGTGGTGTATCAAGCACGAATGCAAGCGGAGTTCTAGCAACCGCATTTCAGGAAAACTACAATCACAACAACAAAGATCAGGAATACAACAAACTTAATTATGCCGCTGATCGAGCCAAGGCATCCAGGGCTGGAACTCTGGGTGCTTGTCTGGTTCTGGTCATAGTCGTCACTGTTGTCTACAGGGTAGTTGTCGTCGTTCTGATCACGGTATTTAGTGCCAGGGTCATGTGGCGGCTTCACAAAACGATTTTTCTGTTCAGGGTCTCTATGCGGTTTTGTGAAAGAAGATGAGCTTTCTTTTTTCCTTGAGAATATTGATTTACCGCTGGATGTTTTCTTTTTACTACCTGATGATCTGCTGGAAAATATACTGCCCTTGGAAGAGCGTTTAGATCCGCCTGATGATCTACTGGATTTTCTGGATGAACCTGATGGCCTGCTTTTTTTCAATTTCTGCCTCCATTGTTTAAGCGAAAGTTAAACATATTCGAAATGTGGTTGCAAGCACAGTGTTCGGAAAAAGTACTTTGAATTACTCTGATTTGTTTCTTCTCAGAGTTACCCTGAGATTAAGAACGCGTACTTTGCTCCACATGCGAAGCTTACCCAGCACCACATTAAGTGGAACGGCGTTGGGCTCTTTCACCCTGGAAAGCGGGATCAATGCACTGAACCGGGCAAATGCAGTTATAAGAAATAGCACCTGCATGGGATGAAGGGAGAGGCCGAAAAGCTGCATGGGAGGGGGCATGAAGATGCCTGATGCCATCATAGTGATCATAAGACCGCCACCGCAGAATGCACCAAAGAGCCCGGAGTACACCTGAGCTTTCTCTTTCGGGGCCACAGCCAGTACCAGATTCGCTGTAACAACCCCTACGCAGCCCCACATACTGCCGGCGATCAAAGCTTCCACGAACAGTATCCAGATGGAGCCATGAGTAACAAAGAGCCAGGCCAATGGAACGATTGACCCGATGCCGATAGCCAGTTTCATAGCAGCAATGTTCCCGTATCTGTCAATCAGTCTTCCCCAGTACTTCAGCGTAAGGATGGATCCCAGTGTGCTTGTCATTCCGTAGAGCAGCATTTCAGTAACACCCATCCGAAGAACTTCGATCATGAAAGGCTGCCAGAATGGGGCACCTATACCAACTGCAAGCATCCACCAGCCACCGAACAGACAGAGCTTTCTAAAGTTCTTGTCCTTGAATGGCTCTTTGAACAATTTCAAAGCCGGTATGTCATCTGTATTCGTGGGTTTTTCAGGCTGCTTCAGAAGTATTCTTAAACCGATCAGTCCGATGATTCCCGCAAAAACGAACAACCCTGCCATAACAAGCCGCAAAGAGACGGGATCATTATTGAAATTGTCTACAAGCAGCCCAAGCAGGAATGCTACAGAAAGACCGAATGAAAGAAGAACTGCATTTCTCTTTGCAAAGAATCTTCCCCGTATCCGTAGAGGGACCATTCTGGCCATCCACCCTGCCCAGATGTTGGCAGACACAGCAAGCAGAGCGGTGGAAGCGGCAAACACAGCAAGAACAGCAGTGATAGATATCCTGTTAGACAGGAACAGAGGAAAGACTCCTATCAGCGGCGTAAGAGCCCTGCCTGCTACAGCCCATTTTACAGTGGCTGATTTGTGCAAAGTCAATTTTCGTGTAACCAGAGCACCAAGAGGCATCAGTACAAAGAATATCTGCCCTGTTGCAGCAAGAATTCCGAACTGAATTGAAGAAGCACCGAGCATTACAAGCAGTTTGGTCAGGAACACGGATCCCGCCCCGGCCAGGCTGCTGTAAACCTGTGAATAAACACCCTCAGTTATTGATATTCTGAAGGTTTCACGAAGCTCGGATGGTTTTCTTTCTGGATTATTCATAACCAAGAACATACTTACCGGTGCAACCCCGTAAATGCTTCAGGCAATTAGGCCAGCCCCCACCTTTCGGCAGGGGCTGACGTGTTACTGGTGTTATTAACACCCGTGATTATTCGGTGGTTACTGCTTCTGCAGTTACCTTACAATAACCTTTGAGGTAAAGGTTTCCGTG
>JAOZLN010000162.1 GCA_029934845.1 Candidatus Sabulitectum sp. | reverse complement strand
GATAGAGGAACATGCTTTTTCCGAAAACAACCAGTTCCGGTCTGTGCTCGTCAAGAAGCTCAATCATTTTTTCTTCGTCGATCTTGTATGGATTGCTGGCCATTACCGGGAAATTTACACAATTTTCTTTACCTGTTGCGGGATTGATCTCTACAAAGTTGAACAGAGCACCCATGGGTTGACTGGAAAGATGACCGCCCATACCCAGATCGTTGTTCATAACGGTATGCAGTTTTCTGAATGTACCCTCAGGTGATTTTCTGTTTACAAATTTGGTAACAGCCTTGAAAACGATCTCGTTGGACATCTGTCCGCTTACAGGGCGCAGCTCTGCTTCTTTGCAGTCAAAGTATTCACAGAGAGCTTCCTGAGCTTCAATCTCGATATCTTTAATGAAGTCAGTACCGTGATAGAAATAGACTTCTTTGCCCTTCATTGTGCGGTGCTCCGCATACCTGCCTGCAGGGTCGCAGATCTCACAGATCTTTACAAGCGGGCTGGGAGTGTTCTCGCTGGGAATCAGGTTAATGCACTGTCTCTGCCGCCAGAGATTGTTTCGTTCTATCCTGCCGAAAAGTTCATTCATTTTTGTTGAAAGATCGCTCATGTCATATCCTTTCACAAAGTCTCAAGACTTCCCCTGATTGATATTGTATCAAGCACTATTATACAGGCTCCCCGGTGGTTATCAAGGTCGCCAGTTATTTCTTCCACCGCTGCGACTGTGTTGTCTACTTCCTCTTCAGTGATCATGGTAAGCAGCAGTCTGGGGTCGGGTCTGCTTCGTCCGAGAACGTCCATAAAA
Organism: Candidatus Sabulitectum sp.; assembly: GCA_029934845.1. Lineage (GTDB taxonomy): Bacteria > Fermentibacterota > Fermentibacteria > Fermentibacterales > JCC-6 > Sabulitectum. The sequence goes on along the minus strand of JAOZLN010000162.1, from coordinate 5,224 downwards.
CCAGCAAATATGGGTACATTGGACAACATTGGACCCATCATGTCCGAGTTGACGGTTACTGCTCCTTCCACACCCATTTCCAGGAATAATTCCATCACATCATTATATACTTTTTCCTCCTGAAGAACCATCAACAACAGTCTTTTTCTGCTTTCTTTACTGTGCTGGGAGGTAACAGGAGATAAGTGATAAAGAAATGTTTCCCGCATGGCAAAATCAGTCTTGCTGTTCAAGAGCTCATATCTTGCTTTGCTGTTGCTCAGTACCCTGGCTGCACCTGCCAGAAGTCTGAGGTGCTCGTCTGTTCCATCAACCGGCCCTGCAATTGCGCAGATTATATGAACACTGCGTCCGTCGATGGAATCCCATGCAATACCTTTATCACACACAGTCAGCGCCAGAGCGAAGTTTTTCATACCCTCAAGCCGACAGTGTGGAATTGCAATTCCGTCCCCCATGCCGGTTGAGCCAAGCTCTTCCCTCTGGAGCATTCCAGCCAGAAGAGAATCAGAAGTTACTGTTCCTGCTGCTTTGTTTCCGGAAAGAAGTTCTGCCATTATTTCAAGAGATTCTTCTTTGGTTGAAGCAGACAGTTTATTTCTGCATCCGGAAATACCTAGAATAGAAGATATTTTCATGCACTTACCTCAAAGGGTTGCGCCGCGTACAACGGCAAACTTTGATACTGGAGGCCCGGCAAGTTCGTTGACAAAAACACTCATAAGAACGATGCTGACCATTGTTGCAGCAAGCTCCTCATGACCCGAGAAAAACGGAGCAGCTTGAATATAAAGCGCAAGCCCAATGGCGACACCAGCTTGTGGAAGCATGGCCAGGCCAAGATACTTTCTGATGAGAGGACTTGAGCCTGCAGCTTTTGCCCCTATCCAAACTCCATAATATTTGCCAGCTGCTCTGGCCAGAATGAATAGAATTCCCATGATAATAACTTGAGTCTGGGAGAAAACACTGAAACTGAGCTCAGTTCCAGCAATAGCAAAAAAGACGGCATAAAGCGGTGGAGACAGTTGTTCGAGAGATGTAATTACTCTGAAAGCGCCCCTTCCCATGTTAGCAAGCACTGCACCTGCAGTCATACCGGCCAGAAGGGCAGAGAGCCCTAATGTGGTTGCTACGGCAGTAAGAAGAAAGATCAAACCCAGGCTGACTATATAAACTTCGTTAGTTCGGCCACGGCCCGATGTGGCAACATGGATCAACCATCCGGTGGCTCCACCGAGAATGACAGAGCCTCCAATTTCACGAACTGCATGCATAATAGAGTGCAGAATATTGGTTTCGCCACCGCCAAAACTTGCTCCTGCAAAGGCGGCGACAACACTGAAAAGAAGAACACTTCCAGCGTCATCAAGAGCTACAATTCCGTAAAGATGATCTACAAAAGGGCCTCGTGCCTTCAAGTCACGGACAATTGCTACTGTTGCAGCAGGGGCTGTTGCCGAGGCAACGGCACCAAGCAGCGCAGCTGCAGCCAGTGGCATAAACCCTGTAAGCCACAACACAGCTGTAACAGCTCCGAAGGAAAGTAACATCTGTACAAGTGTAATTATCACAACAGCTCTGCCTGTACGCCGGAGCTTAACAAGGCTGAATTCACTGCCAATAACAAGGGCAATAACTGCAAGAGCCACTTCTGTAATTATTCCAAGCTCATCATGCAGATCAGAGTGAACCATGCCCGTAATGGAAGGTCCCAAAATCATACCTGCAACGATGAAACCTGTAATTGCCGGAATACCTGCCCTGGAGGCAAGCCTTCCCAGGAAGAAACTGCCCACAAGCAGGATTCCAACACCAAATACAGGGTGGATGCTTACCACTTCCCGTATTTCCAGCAGTGAAGTTAGTATTCGTTCAAACATAGAGGCTAATATAGTTTCAGGAAATCAACAGTGCTACTGAATAGCACGCAAAGCCTCCAGCCATCTTACCGGCCTGTTCCGTGCTAAGAACGGGGGGAGTTCGAATTCGGTTCGGGGTGCCAGAGAGAATGAGTAGAAATTCTTCTACTGAGTTTGAATAGTATCAGGTACGGTGAACATACAATATCTGCCAGGGACGGCAGGAAGTTTCTCAAGAGCTGTTAAAGTTATCCTGGAATTCTCTGGCTACTTGCAGAATTTCGCTGAACCCAGGAACCTTGCCAAAGAACATTTCGATTCCCATTGCGTTATAGTCTCTGCGCCATTCAGCTTCTTGCTCTGGAAGAGGAACCAATTGAAGCTTCCCCTTTGCAAGCGTACTGTAATCCATCCAGGACCATCTGAAATAAATTTCACGGTGATATGCAGTCCGTTCGAAGATATCGATGCGCTCCGTTGCTTTCGCAGCTATACCCTTTGTTAGCTTATCAATGATGCTGAAAATATCATTTTATATTTACCCGAAATAGTGTTGACATTGTGCGCACTAATTTGTATGCTTCCTTCATGGAATTTAATTTTAACAACAAGAAAAATATACTTTTGTTTGAGGAACGGGGCGTAACCTTTCAGAATGTCATTGAAGCAATTTATAATAAAGGTGTTTTAGCTGACTTCCCTCATCCCAACTCCATGAAGTATCCCGATCAACGAATTTTGGTTGTTGAGATTAATCAGTACACTTATTGTGTGCCGTATGTAGAAGATAATGAAATATTTTTTTTAAAAACTATATTTCCAAATAGAAAATTTAAATATTTGTTGGAGGATAAATAATGTCTGAATTAGCAAAAAATAAACCCTTAGATCAAGAAGAGATAGATCTCGAAAAAGCTCTTGATAGCTTGGATGTTACTAAATTGGCCAAGCCTGATTTAAAAACACAAAAAAAATTAAAAAAAGCTGCCATCAATTTCGTGAAAAAAGAAACTAAAATGAATATACGTATTGATTCTTTTGAACTGAATGAGATTAAAAAACGTGCAGCAATTGAAGGACTAAAGTATCAATCATTTATAAAAAGTGTACTTCACAAATACATTACAGGGCAGCTTATTGAAAGAAAATCTGCTAATAATTAAATATGCACACACCCAAAATGCAGAGGGTTTTCATTGTTTATGGGCCAGATGTTCACAAATAAAAATAATACAATAAATAGAATTCTACAGCCCTGTTGATTCCAAGAAAAATATAGTTATCCCGCAAAAACAAGTTCATTTCAAATATATCCGGAAATTATAGATAGCGATAGCTTTTAGTTAATTCAGAAATAAAGAATAAAAGAATAGGAACTTGCTCTTGTGATTAGTAGATAATAATACTATTGTAACATGAGCAACGATATAAAAGACAAAAGAAACTAAAAGCTAACAAACAAATGAAGTAGCATAGCGAACTATATCGCCATTAAACAACCTACCGCTATCTACTTATTTGAGACGTTATCAGACACCAGAGATCGTAGTAATGCCGAGCCATTCGTGGTTTCCGTTTCTTATCTGGAGGACGACATCTTTCCTCATGCAAAGGCATTGCTTTTTCCCAGAACGTCCGTTCAGGTGCAAGCGCTCTCACATGTATGCTGGTCGGGCCCAGAATCTCCGGGTATGCATCAAACAAGTACGGTTTTATCTTCTGTTCCAAGACCGGTTCGCTGTCTGATCGAGCTCCCAGCTCGATCTTAACCACTCGTCGGATATATGATTGTCCTTTATCCAGAGCAGTTGGATAGCTGAACAGAATTGTCTGATTGCCAGGATCCTCTTCTTTGGAAGCTGGCGATAGTCTCCAGATATCAGATTCAGGTAGAGCCGCGCTAATTCTTTCTTGCAGTAATGGTTCCAGTTCCGAATGTATCTTGTGCTGTGCTACAGATTTCAACTCTGCTAGTCTTTTCTTTCTCTTCTTTTTACTTGAAGCCTTTTCAGGGCTGTTATCACCAGCAAATCCAAGGAATTCTCTATCAATTACGATATCAATGTCCTCTGAGAACCTGCTGATCAAACTCCAGCATTTTGAAAGGGAAGTTCCACCTTTGAATGTGATGTTCTTCCCCCAGCCAGGAATGTCAAATAACTCACCCAAGATCCAACAGACCCAGAAATCTTTTTCCAAAGAAACTGCTGGTAGGTTCAAGTGTTCTTCTGCTTGCTCACAGATCAGGCGACGACGCTCAGAAGGTTGTTGAAGAAATCCTTCCATCAGTCTATGCCTTCCTGTGCTATTGACAAGATTACTTCTGCTATCCAGACAGGAGAGTAACTGCTGTCTTTCATAAGCTGTACCTTTTCATCTGAATTGAGGTGTTGTTTCAGGATTGCCACTGTATTCTCATCTACATTGTGTTTGCCCAGCCAGCGCAAAGCTTGTATTACGGTTCCGCTTAGTCTGCCTGCTGTTTTCATGTTTTTTGGTGTTGTTCTTCTTAGGATGATGTGCCTTTTCCCAACTGTCAGTTCGTGTGGATGTCCGTCCGTAAGAAAAACTATTCTCATTGGGACTTGATCACTTAGTCCAAGCAGGTTGGCTGCATATGCGCCAGAAGGCTGTAAACGAACCGTGAATCGAACCTCAAGAGCAGCAATGATTTTATCTATCTGAGGAGCTAACACTCCAAGCTCGGAGTCTTTTCGTGGAAAGTCGTATAAACCTCGGGCAATCTGTCTGATTGTTCCATTTTGCTTGTGTCTTTTGAGCGCAGTAGCCACGGCAGTTCTACTTCCCAAATCTTTGAAATGAGCTGGAGTAAATACCCAACCTCTACCATGTCCTACTATCCTATTAAATACTTTACTACCAACTGAATATCTCAAGAGAAAACTTCCAATCGTGTCACAAATAGTAGTCAGTATTTGTGGCATTGTCAAGTCTATCGGCTTTCGAAGATCTTTGCGGATATCAATAACTGGCACTCTTGTAGCTACAGAAGTTTATACTTAGTGAGTTATAGGAGACGGTACGATCTCTTTTGAGTTCCAAAAGTATCCGCTACGGGGTGCCAAAGCGAATGCATAGAACTTCTTCTACAGCTCGATAAGCATCCACTACGGGGCACCAGAAAAGAAAAATGAATTTGGATCAGTCTTGGCAAAGATTGATGTGTTTCATATTCTACAAGCATGGGTAATAACGAAAAGCTTTTCGAGCAGATACTGCTTGGTCGGTCGGACGCCAATATTGCTTTTAGCAGGTTATGTGTTCTTCTTGGTCGAATCGGCTTTAGTGAGCGTGTTAGAGGCGATCATCATATATTTACCATGAGGGGAGTGGAAGAAATT
>JAOZLN010000161.1 GCA_029934845.1 Candidatus Sabulitectum sp. | reverse complement strand
AGTTTGTGTATGAAGTCAGCTTCGCTGTTTGACAAGCCCGCCCTGTATCCCGTGTTTCAACACCTTGAAAATCGTTCAGTCTCTGAATCCCTCCACCGTAGGTGCATACCATTAACGATGATCCACTGATTGCCATTGGGGAATTAGCGTAAATATTGTCTACTGAAAGATCTCCTGTGAGTTCTTCCCAGTTATCGCCATAATCAAAAGTTCGCCAAACTCCCCCATGCAGTGAGAATGTGGTGTCTGCCTCTGCACCGCTCAACCCTGCGTAAAGAACATTGTCCACGAAAAGAAGATCAGTCACGTTCACGGGTTTGTTCCAGTTGCCTGATATATCTTCCTGTGATGCTTCAGTAATACGAAAAAGCTCACCGGTTTCAGCTCCGGTATACAGATCTCCGTCATGCCATTCAAGTGACACAAGATTGTAAGATGCAAGCCCTGCAAAACCCCATGATAGCCCCTGATCAATGCTCATGTACAACCCCTGGTCAGTTGCAGCAAAAAAGACATCAGATTGGGTTACATGAAGCAGACGGGTACACAACAGCGGCAGCACCAGTTCAAAGGTTCCTCCGCCATCAGCACTTCGATAAACACCAACTGTAGAGTGCTCAATATCCCATTCCGAAAGCAGAAGAACCGATGTATCATCATCGTCCACAACAAGATCGAAAACTATCTTGTCTCCCCCTCTGATGGAATGGTATGTGTCAAATCCGTCGTCTGACCTGTAAGCACCGTTACGAAAGGTTCCGCAGTACATAATATCGGAGCTGCCCGGGCTGAAATGCACAAAAAGACAGTGGGCATTGGGACCTGTTCTTGACCATGTCTGACCTGCGTCATCGGTTACCGAAAGAGCCTGCATGTTCAGGAAATGATGGTAGCTTCCAAGATTTGCAGCAAAAATACGGTCAGAGTTTCCGGGATCAACAGCAAGACCGCAAAGAAAACCCGACTGTGGAAATGAAAACAGTTCAGACCAGGTTTCTGCTCCATTATCCGATACAAAGATCGGACTGTTTGCAAATGCACCGCAGTACAATAAATCATCCACTGCAGTGATCCCCATTATCATCAGATCATCAGGGAGCGGTGGAGATGTCACATCAACCCACTCACCTGTTGAAGATGTGTACTTAATTAATCCAGGGAAAATACATGAGTATATCTCTATGTCCGGAGAAACACGGGCTATGGACAGATCTGCTGTGTAAGAAGACGAATAGCTCAACTCAAAACTTGCTCCATGATCAAAACTCAGATAGGTGCCATAGGGGTTCACTGCAGCAACTGCAACATTGTCCATACAATCTACCTGCCACACATTCCCGTCTACAGGTATGGTTGGTATCTGCGTCCAGGTAACACCATCAGATGACCTGTATAATCCCTGACCCTCTACCCCTGCCAGAAGTGCTCCATCACCGGTCCGGGAAAGACAGGGAGTTGTGGTGCCCTGCAAACCACTTTGAACCCATGTCTGACCTCCATCAACAGAACTGTAGATGCCGTCACCGGGTTTAGGTGGATCACCAAAATTGTCCAGTCCGGTACTTATGTAAAGGGAATCACCATCCGATGACGCAATAACCAGGCTTGAAACCATTCTTGATGCCTGTGTTACCAGCCCATTCGTTATCTGCACCCAGCTTTCTCCGCCATTCTCAGATCTTAGAAGACCATACCTGCTGTATGGATCACATATGTAGATAATTTCAGGATCAGACGGACTAAGTGTGATCTGCCACGCTGTCATGTCCGGCCAGCTACCTGTAAGCAGAGACCAGGAATCGCCTCCGTTAACCGTCTTCCATAACCCGCCGGAGTCATCACTACCGGCATACACGATCTGAGAGTTCTGCGGGTGAACTGCAAAATCCTTGAAATAGCCTCCCTGGGGACCTGTCTGCTCCCAGTGCCAGGAAAAAGACAGCCCCGGTAGAAGAAGAACAGGAAACCACAATCTGCGTGACGAAGGAATCATCCGTCCTTTCAAGATCGCACCTCCCTGAGCTGACTTAAATATGAAAGAAGAACTGAATTGAGTCAATCGTTTCCTTAGCAAGTAAATGATAGTTTTGATTCAATTCCACAACTTGCTCGCCATGTTTTAATACAGTATTTTGCCTCGGTGTTTCAAACTCGAAAGGTAGGAAGAATGAAGAAGGTATCCGGTTTTTTAGTTTTACTGGTTCTTATGATTTTCTCCGGTGTTGCCGTTGCAGGTGATCCAATGATAGAGGATGCACTGGCCAATTTCTCCAGCCCTGTGTTTCTTACAATCTCAATTCTGCTGAATCTTGCCATTATCACATTCATGATCGTGGCGCAGTGGAAACTGTTTGTAAAGGCAGGCGAACCGGGATGGGCAGCAATCGTTCCAATTTACAATGCGGTTCTGTTAATGAAGATCTCTGGAAAACCAGGGTGGTGGGTAATTCTGATGTTTGTACCAATCGCAAACCTTATTGTGGTTGTCATGATGGATATAGGCCTTGCTAGAAACTTCGGACGCAGTGACGGATTCGCTATTGGCCTAATTTTCTTCCCGTATATTTTCCTTGCTATTCTCGGCTTCGGTGACTCAAAATATTCGCCGGTAGCTGCAACTATCTAGCTTTCTACAGCAGTCAGGCGGTAGCTTCAAACTGCCGCCTGCAGCTTTCATCCACATTTGGTAATTTTCCTTCCCTATAATGCTGTGTGTGGACACTTTTGAGTATGACCAATTGAACATGGTGATGACTTTGATTATATTATTTTGTATACTCTTGTGTTTCGTGAAAAACGAAACAGAAATCGCCTTCGGGCAAAACATGAAAGGATTACCAGATGAGGTATGTTTTTTTTCTTCTTGTTCTGGCTCTGGCAACCACAGCTGTTGCTGATGGTCTGAGTTATACCACGATGACTGCTGGTGTTCATAATGGATACAACTCTAACGCAGGTATCCCGTTTGTTCCAGAAACAGATGCCCTGACTTTCTTCAGCGCTGAAGCTGTATTTGACACTGCCTGTCCCGGACTGGTCACCGAAGATTTCTCCAGCACTCTTGTTCCCCCGAACGGTGTCCTTTCTGACGCAGGAGCCATTAATTACGACACAGACAACACCCTTTTCGCCCTTCACACCGTAGTACAGGGAATTTCCCTCTGGGAACAGGCCTCCGGAGATATGGTTGTTCTTACACCTCCTTTCGCTGGCGTAACCAGTGTAACAGTGGGTCCCAACTCTTTCGCGGATGATGCTGTTATCACCTTCTCTGCATCGACAAATGCCTTTGGTGCTTACATTGTCATGCCTAACGGCGGAGACATTGTGAATATCGAGATATTCGGGGCCAGCGGATCCCTTGGAACTACAAGCATGACCGGGGCAACCGGTGGCGGTGCTTTCTGGGGTGTGTTCTGCGACAGTGAAGATATTACCAGTATTACTTTCGACGACCCTAACGATGCAGGCGAGCTCTTTGCTAATGTTAAATTTGGTGCAGTAACCGCTCTTTCAAGAACAACCTGGGCTGATATAAAGGTAAGTTTCTAGAACGTTCCAGCTATTGTTATCTTTCCCCTTCCCTGACAGTTCAGGGGAGGGGTTTCTGCATACTGACCTTTTGGTAATAATTAACATCACGCTTCACAGGTGTATACAGTTTTAAGGAGTATCATACTTAAGTCTCGATGGTCACATGCTCCGGCTTATGGGAGAATACCTGTGCCAGGGTTTTAATCCTGGTAATTGTTGAACTTGACCGGAGGCTGATAAGCTTCGCAGGACTGCCGTGATACCACAGGTCACTCTCACCGTACTCAGTTATTCCCGGAATCTCACCTGCATAGGCATCAATCTGCTTTTACGTAACCTCAATCAATTTGCCAGGTTTCTTCTTACACTCTTTTTACCTATTATACGTGTGAAGAAGTGCAGGGCAAACAATCTATGCCATATCCGTGAAGTCAGAAGGGGGAAGACAATGAAAGCTGTATCCTGCTTTTCCACCAACATGGATCCTTATCGTGCTGGAATCGAACTGGCGGATAAACTCTCAGCTATTCAACCTGAAGTGATCTTTCTTTTTCCCTCTATACACTACAACGGTTCACCGGAAATTGTGGAGGCGATCTTTGACGTACTGGATTCGGAGAGTACTGTACTCATAGGCAATACTGTTGATGGATTCTATGAAAAAAATAAAGTTGCCGGAGTTGGGGTGTCAGCACTGGGACTAAATTCCGGCGGGGTAGTAAAATGGCACTTGCAGTATGGGTCTGGTGTTGGGGAAGCTCCATTTGACACCACAGCAAATTGTATTACCGGGTTGAATGAAGCATGCAACCAGTTATCTCCTTCACTGTATTTTCTGGCGTCAGATTTCAGAACAGACACCGATGCCATTGTGGAGGCACTGAGAAAAACAGCCAATGGACCTGTGGTGGGCGGCCTTGCTGCAGACGATTACTCATTCCAGAAATGTTTCGTATATGTGAACAAAGAAGTTTTGACAGACAGTATTGCCATTCTGGCAGTGGAGGGAGATCTGCTTTTCAACATTAGTGTTGCTAACACTCTACAGCCAATGGGGGAACCCGGAACAATCACCGACTGCAGCAGAACTCAGGTTAAATCCATCGACGATATTCCCGCCATGGATTTTATTGAACGGGAACTTGGAAAACCGCTGGAAGTTGTTGATCAGGGAAATATTGTCTTCCGACTTATCGAAAATGAGGTTAATGGAGAACACAGGATCACAGGTCTCTTGTTGCCTGATGACAGAATGCAGGACAGCAGCATAAAACTATTCGGGAAAATTGATCATGGAAAACGGGTTCAGGTCTGCCTTGCTCCTCCTGAAAGGATATTGCAGGATGTGAAAGATATTGGTCTCTCTCTCAAGGATCTCCCTTTTAAACCAATTGCTGCTCTTATAGTAAGTTGTGCCGGCCGCAAGAAAGTACTGGCCGACAATATCGGTAATGAAGTCAAGGAGATTCTTCAAAGTTTTCCCTCTCTGGAAGCTCTTGTGGGGTTTCCGTCCTTCGGGGAACTTGGCCCTCTGAGAACTGATACTGGCTACTCTCAAGCTCTCTTCCATAACATGACCTTCATACTGCTGCTTATCGGGGAGTAGACCAATGAATAATGTATTCATCAGCCTTTTTCCAGATCCTCCAAAAGGTTTTGAATACAGAACACCTACTAAGCGCGACCTCAGAGGCAGCCGTGCAGCCATTCTTTGTCATTCGCTTGAAGATGCTTTGGCTCTCATGGAAAACTTTACTGAATATGTTTACGGACTTGTGATTACAAAGGGAGAAAAATTCAGTAATTCAAGCATTGGTCCAGAACTGTGGCATCTGGTAATCCCACCTGTAATGATACCGGGCCTGTATAAAATGGTTTCCATCTTCTTCAACATTATGGCAAATGGCCAGAAAGCCCTCGACGAAAACAGCAGCCTGAAAATTGAACTGTCTCTTAGTCGCAAGATTCAGAAACAGACACAGATAAGTTACAATCAGAGCACAGGGCGATTGATCAACAAGGTTGCTGAGATTCGCCACATTATCGACTATGCTCAGTTCGGCATTTTTCGAACCAATGTCACAGGAAGAATTCTTCTTGCAAATCCGGCTCTTATAAAAATTTTCGGTTATGCTTCTCTTGAAGCAATGAACAAGATAGGGCTGCAGAACATCTACCAGCATAAGTCGGATCGCGATCATCTTCTCTCGCTGGTGAAGCGAGGTCCTGTCAGGGAATTTGAAACCAGATTTATCAGGGCTGATGGTGCCATCATCGATGCTCTTCTTACCCTATACCCTATTTTGGGCGAAGATGGGGATCTGCAATTCCTTGAGGGCAATCTCATTGATATTACAGAGAGAAAGCTGGCAATAAAAGAACTTCACAGTCTGCGCAACTACCTCTCCAACATTATTGATTCTATGCCCTCGGTGCTGCTGGGGGTAGATACGGGTGGACGGGTAACTCTGTGGAACAAGACTGCAGAACAAACAACAGGAACTTCGGCATT
>JAOZLN010000160.1 GCA_029934845.1 Candidatus Sabulitectum sp. | reverse complement strand
TAATGATCTATATGGTTACTCTACACTACGATATGAGTTTCTGGATGGGAACTAAGTAAAGATTACCTAAGCACAGTTAATCTTGTTGCAGCCGATCCCTCAATGGAGGTTATTCTGCACATATACATTCCAGAGGGAATATTACTAAGGTCTACTTCAAGTGATGCTGAACCTTGTTGCACATCATTGAACTTCAGCTGGTGAACAACCCTGCCGGAGAGGTCACATAGAGTAAGATCCACATCTCCTGGCATTTTAAGCGTTACGTCAAGCCAGGCAACTGAATTGGCCGGGTTCGGCCTTACTCCTTGAAGCAACTCAGAAGCAACAGGATCACTGAAGATGCCTACGATATTATGGCATAAGTATTTCACACCACCTGTACTATGAGCGAATGCAATCGCAGGGTCACCGTAAGCGTCTATAATGATTGATGGGTAAGAACCGGGCTCAAGTTCTTCTCTGGTCCACCCTGAACCGTCATTGTGCAGGTACACAATTGTTGAAGTACTGCCAGTTATAGCGTTGTAGGCGATATGCGGATTATCATAGCTGTCAACAGTAATCGATGCTGAAGATAAAATAGAGAACAACCCGGAATCAATTGCTTCGCTGCTCCACTGTGAACCATCATAATAGTAGTAGTACAGATCATTGTTCTTCCTGCAGGCAATGTGCGGGTTCCCCGAGCTGTCCAGAGTAAGGGAAACACCATCCGATAAGAAGTCACCACCTGAATCAATGGTGGAAATATCCCACTGGCTGCCATTCCATTGAGCCAGTCTAAGAAAGCCCATTATCGACGAGTAAGCAATCAGTGGCTGATCAGAATTGTTAATAGCAAGAGATACTGTCGAACTGCCGCATTCAGCATCAACAACTTCACCATTCCATTGGCTTCCATCCCAGCTGATGAATTTGATGTCGGTGTCTCCGTAATATGCAATTGCAGGAAAGCCATTTTCATACAGAGCGATGCTTGTGTTCCATTCGCAGCTTGTATCAAGAAGTTGAGGTGCCCCATATACATCGGAGTATTTAAGTCCAAAGTTGTGACTCCATGCAATATGCACATTCTGAGAATTGTCAACTGCTAAAGAGGTGTAATAATTGGTGAGTTCAGTTTCAATCTCTAAATAGCCCCATCCAAAAATATGACTGTAATCGAGCCAGACTGAATAATCACCATGGGAAATGAACAAACGTCCACTATCATCCATAACTAGCGATACATATGCTCCGTCGCAATCATTAACATTCTGAGTCTGCCAGAATGCCAGTGAAATACTTGATAGAATTAGCAGAACAAATAAGAACTTCATCAAGATCCTCCTTATTTTCAAGCACAGTCAACTCCTAAGAATAAATGCATGCGAATATTAGGTCAATGCGGATGCTTTGAGATTATTGATGATCTTTAAGATAAGTAATAGTTACTGGAAGCTAACAACTTCGAGCTCTAAAAAATGTGTATAGAGATAGCAACACTGAATTAGTGTATAGACTTGACAACAGTAAACTGTATTAATATTTTTTCCGCAGCAAGAGCAAATGCGTTAAGGAAATTGATCAGAAGCAGATTTGAGGAATTAAATGGGTAATACAACAATTGAAGCTATAGAGATATATGCAGAAGGCAGAAGAACAAGGAAGCTTGCAGGAGTTCTTAGAAGAGAAAAGGACTCTTCCGGAAAAACCGGCTACAGATTCACCTACGAAGATGATTATCTGAAATGGGATAAAGCTGTAACAGTGGGGCCTGAATTACCCCTTACAGGCAGAACATATTTTTCAACAATTCTCTTTCCCTCTTTCCGTGACAGAATCCCATCAAAAAAGAATCCTGCCTACGGCGAGTATTGTCTTGCCACAGGAATTGAGATATACGAGGACGATCCGTTTGTACTCTTAACTACAATTGGTAAAAGAGGGCCATCATGCCTGATCTTCGAGCCTCTTGTGGAAGAAAGTTTCAAAGCAGAAGATGCGGTTGCCTTCAGAAGATCTCTGGGTTTATCTCTGCGTCAATTTGGTTTGTTGTTTGATTTTGCTCCGTACACGATCCAGAAAATAGAAGCAGGGAAATCAAGTGGAAGAGACGTTTTAAAGCGAATGGAAATTTACACCAGGTTTCCGGAAGTCGCCTGGTTTGAAATGAATCGAAACAAAGCCTCTATTCATACACAACTGTGGAAAAAAGTCAGAAAAGTGTATAGAGACAGCAATTCCTGAGTTCTCAGGCGGAAAGCTCACACTGGAACTAAATCCTACTAAAGTAGTATACTATTGGTGTTCTTCTCTACTGCATATAAGTGTTTGCTTAAAATTCGTTTGTGTCAGCGGAGTGCAGCTGTGAGGAACCACAATATTCTGCCCGCATCAACACCACAGCAGACAGAGCAAGTCTCCGGGTCACTCCCTCCGGGGGCTTGTTTTGTAATCCTGTTTAAACGCAAGAGATCTGCCAGTGAGTACCATTGGACATTCGCACAATAATTTGCATGTTCTATTCAGCGGATATTTTTATCGGCTGAAGCAGATTCAACAGGGGGAGACTTATGAAAAGGCTGATCACGCTTGCTGTTCTGCTGGCAGTGGCTGCTGTTGCAAGTGCAGGGTACTACCCATCCAGGTTTGAAGAGGGTTACACCTTTTCGGCAACAGAAACCTTTCTCTACACTGCTCCTGACCTGGAGTCAGCAGTAATCATACCTGTCCCTCCAGGGGAGTTTCTTGAGATAACAGAATTTACAGAGGTTACTCTTGAATCAGACTCGTGCCAGTGGGGCTGGTATGGTGCCACTTACCGGTTGGAGAACACCGAGTACAGCGGGTTCGTTCTGGACAAAGACCTTGCCTTCGCGCACATATCTCTGGGTGTGGACACCATGTTCGTGTTCAGGCTTACCGGGTTCGACACAGTTGACAATGCTTACGATGGAGAGGTTTCCATTATTGCCGGTGGGGAAGTGATCTTCCAGGAAGACTACAGACCCCAGTGGACTCCATATAGCAGAATGTTCGATTATGATGTTTTTGTAACCGCAGGCAGTTCTGATGGTTTTACCGGAGCGGAAGATCTTCTTTTCCTTTACTTCGGGCTGGATGTTTCCGGGGTTGAGAGCAGGGAGGATCTGCTGATCTGGACAGATGACGGCAGACTTGTTCACGGCCCCGTGGTAATGATCCTTGATGATTCAGATACCATCAAGTACTGGACCGAGGTAATTCTTCCCACTACCCCCGGTGGTGTTCAGGAACAGGTAATGCATCATTTTCTTGGGGAACAGTACAACCCGGACACAGGGCAGTGGGAATTGGTGGAAGACAAAACCGTTGTTTACCTCTGGACAGGTGAAGATTTCGTGGAAGAGGAAACAGAATAAACAAAAAGCCCCCGGAATTACCGGGGGCATGGATCCATAAGAAATTACTCGCCTTGGCAGTCGTGGCATCCGCCACCGCAGTGAGCTTCTTCTGCAACAACTTCAGCGTTTACAACTGGATGTTCGCTGTGGTCACACTCACAGTCACATTCCTCATCGCATTCTTCAGCGTCACAATCGCAGCAGTCTCCTGTGCAGTCTTCAACAGTTTCATCACAGGTACAATCATCACACGGGGTAATGCAGTCACAATCGTCCTGGTCGCAGTCGCCTGCAAATGCAGAGCTGATCAACATCAGGATCATTGCAGTCATTGACAGTAGCTTCATTGTATCTCCTTATTCACTTGTTTCGCACTGACAAACGCGTTTCTCGTCTTCGTTGCTGTGACACTGGCAGTAATGGATCTCTTTACCGGCATCCTTCAGCTTGTCTTTACCTTCTGTTTCGTGTTTTCCACACATAAGATTCCTTTCCTGGGGCATTCAGCCCCTGCATTCTCTTTGCTCAACATCCCGGACAGCCCACCGATTATCTGCTCCAGAATTTCTCTGTTTGCTGTATAGTGTATGTGGTACCCGTATCTGTTGTCTGTAACCAGCCCGGAGTCGCGCAAAACCCTCAGGTGTTGCGAGACCGATGATTGTGATGCCCCAAGCTTTGCTGCCAGAGTACCAACGCATAATTCCTGTTGCAGCAGTAATTCCACAATGGCCATTCTCTTTCTGCAGGAGAGCGCCCTGAACACCTTAACCATCTCAACAGATCCCATAAAATTTATCCTATCGACTAAATTAGTATATGCGCAATATCTAATATACATTGCTGAACTTGTCAACTCATGAAAAGTGATGCAGTTTCAGAAGGTGCTGTCAATCAGGTGTTACAGCTTGACACTGAGAACATTATGAGAGTAATAGCGGTATAAGTTATTAAGGATTGTGCAGATTGAGAATTGAATTGACAATTAGCACGTTGAAGCAGCTTGCCGGTGAAAACAGATCATTTTCGGTATGATGGCTGTTCAGTAATTGCGGGCTCCCTTTTCGTGTCAACCAGCTGTATTTTCATGGATAGTGCACATTCAGAATTGGGATCCTGGTCGGAATAAGAGAAGGAGAGTTGATTGAACCACTCCGGGGAAGCACCGGCAGGCTTTGACAGGAATCAGGCGGAAAAGCGTTTCTACATGTTGCGTTCAGCTGTAGAGAAGGCGCTGGGCTACAGATGTCACTTCTCCACTGGAGTTCAGATACAGGACGCCAGTTTCCATGGAGAGATAGTTATCCCGCGGGAAAAATGGAAAGATGACTACCCCATCACCGTTAGAGCCAGCAATTTCAATAATCTGGTGTGTATTCAGCATGAAAGTGATCTGGAGATGAACGAAAGGAAGGCTCTTATCCAAGTATTCGAAGAACTGAAATACAGGTACATCTCTTTTGATGAGGTTTCAAAGAAGAACTTGTGGCTGAAATATTTTGAGTACCTCTAATGCACAGGAACAACATCAGGATCGCTCTTGTTTATACCGGCACTCTGATACTTGCTCCGCTTGCATGGATTCCCTTTTCCCATTCCAGTGATTTCAGCAAGCTCTGGATAACAGGGCTTATACTTGCTGCAGGCAGTTTGTGGACACTAAAACAGATAGCACATAAGAGCCGTAACGCTCAATTCCCGAGTATGGCTGTAAGAAAGCTACAGGCTTCTGCGGTATTAACCACGATCCTTGCGTTCTTTCTGATTGTTTCCAGTTTCTTTGTTTGGCGGTGATTCAGATACAGATCCTGAACTGATTCATGGGGTCAGCAACAGCTGGCTCCCTTTTTGCATCAACCGGCAGAATAAAGCTTACGATCAGCTGATCTTCTGAATCAGCAGCACTTCTTTAGACGAGCAGATAATAACAAGCTGAATCAGCTTACAGGTGATCTTACGGCTTTTCTTGTAGTTCAGTAACTGGGTCGCAGCTTCCTGTTTGACCGTGTTGATCAAAGCTTCAAGCTTCTTTGGGTCAGCAGGAAGATCATCAGATTTGATGTACTTCAGTTCAATAAGATATTCATAATTGGTAAGGTCTGTGGTGAAGTAGTTCTTTCTGAAAAAGAAGTCGGCATATCCCCGGTGCATCTCCGGTTCACTCTCGATAAAGTAAAGAGGGGTTACATTAAGGTAAGCAAGCAGAAACATCTTGATGCTGTGTTCACGCAGCACAAAGTCTCGCAGTGAAGAGGCTGCATAAAACTCGTCTAAAATGTAAGTGAACAGTTTCTGCCACTGACCTTTGAAAGCTGTGTTGGAAAACTCTCTCTCTAAAAGATCTGTGTCTATTCTAAGTTTAAACTGTTCTGTCAGTGCTTGTCTGATATAACCGTAATGCATTGTTTTGATTACTTCATTGGGAATTGTTAGTAAATATTTTGAACTGAAATAGTGTTCTTTGATGGTCAGCAACCCAAGATAGTACAGGAATGATTTAAACTTATCTTTTTCTACAATATCACTGAGTGCAAAGCTGTGAATAAGAGTTGTTTCTGTCTGACCTGTTTCAATAATGTCAGCAAGGATTGAAAAGTTACCATTGAGCTTCTGATCCTCCAGGATAAGATAGCGCAGTTTGCCGTAATCGATTCTTACATTCTCATCGATCAAGTTGCCGGGAATCTTT
>JAOZLN010000159.1 GCA_029934845.1 Candidatus Sabulitectum sp. | reverse complement strand
AAGCGGCTCCGCATGCCATTGCTTCCACCTGAACCATGCCATATGCTTCACTCCGCTTGCTGGAAGGAAGAATCAGTGCCCTTGCTCCCTGATAAAGTTTTATAAGCTCATCATCACTGACATCAACAGCAATGGTCACCGGCAGCTCATTTCTGCTTATATATTTTTGTATCCTGGAAATAAGCCCACCCCCACCGGCAAGGACCAGGCGTGGTGGGAAGTGCATTTTCTGCCAGGCTTCAAGAAGAGTGAAAATTCCTTTGTATGTTCTGAATCTTCCTACGAAAAGGTAGTAGTTCTTTTCAGCATTAATGTCAGGTTTGAATCTGTCAAGATTGACTCCGATGGGAATTGCTATGGAATTATTCAGCTCTCTTAAATAGCTTGAAGTTCTTATGTAGTTCTGTGATGTGGCAATTACCTTCACAGCCCCCTGCAGGAATCTTCTTAGAATCGGTCCATACACGGGCATTGCAAAAGACTGTCGAACAATATCACTGTGGTATGTCACTATATAAGGTTTTCTCTTTTTCTTCTTAACCAGTGCCCAGGCAATCACCGCTGCTGGTAATGGCAGATGGAAATGTATTACATCAGCATCGGTTTCTGCAAGAAAGCGGGTGAAGCGGGGAACAACAGGATTAGACAATATTCTTGCAGGAGAATACATACCCGATACTTTAAGTTCGTCTATGAATCGTTCCCCGCCACCAGCTACCAGGATCTGTATTGAATGTCCTCTGCTTTTCAGGAATATGGAGAGATCGTGCAGATACCTTTCTATTCCCCCGTTGATCTCAGGAAAAATATCTTTGTAAACCTGCAGGATTTTCATTGAAATGCCTTTCCGTAGGTCATGTATGTATCTACAGCCATTTTCACGTCGGTGAATTGTTCAGCGAATTTTCTAAGTGATCGTGGGTCTGCCCGTTTTTCCAGGGCATCAAGAACTGCCTGTGAAATTGACAATGGACTTTCACCTGATATTCCAGCAGACACAGAACCAAATATCTCATATAGCGTTTCCGATGGCCCGATAACAAACGGAACACCAGACGCCGCTGCCTCCAGGGGAGGAAGGCCAAATCCTTCGTACAGTGATGGGTAGACCAGCAATCTGGCTCCTGAAAAGGCACTCATAAGCATATTGTCAGGTACGGACCCCACCCACCTGACTCCGGGAGTACCGGAAAGAGCGAGTTTTGTTCTTTTTTTTCCCCACCCCCACCTTCCAGCAACTACCATGGTAAGTTCAGGGTGAGTTTTCTTTATCAGTGGCCAGGCAGCCAGCAGCGAGTCTATGTTTTTTCTAGGCTCAACTGTACCGGTGGAAAGAATGTAGTCACCCCTGATATTAAAAGCTCTCCTGAACACTGATTCATCAACGGTATTCTGCGGTGCAGACAGGTAAACCCTGTGCGCTTCAAGACCAAGATACTTTCTGATCTCGGAAACAGTAAAATCGCTGTCAGCAATAATTACTGATGCATTGCGGGCTACCCATGGGAAGTGAAACCTGTAGTAAATAGATCTGATCAATGGAAACCAGTCCGGCCGAGCCATGAATGCCATGTCATGAACTGTTACCGCGTAAGGAACCCCGGAAACAGCTCTTCCACCAAATGCAGGAAGATGCAGAAGATCGAAACCTGTTTTTTTTACCATTCGGGGAATTGATATATGCTCCGAAACCAGCTTCGCAACAGCCCCGCAATTTCCTGCACCCAGTGCAACCACTTCGGTAATTCCGGCTTTCTGGAATCCGGCAATCAGTCTTTTTGTGTAAACACCGGTACCACCGCGATTTGCCGATGAAGAAGCGTAAAGACCAATTTGTTTGTTATATTTCCGCAACTGAATCGTCGCCAATGTATGTTTTTGACAGGGAACCATGTACCTTGGATCTTTCTCCTGTAACTGATTCTGTCAAGACTATTCTTCTTATGTCAGAACCTGTGCCCGCTATGGTATTTGTAATTCTGGCATCTTCAATAAAAACACTATCCCCTCCTGAAAACCAGGGACCGACTACAGAATTTCGTATCACAGTACCTTCTCCAAAAAAACAGGGATCGATAACCACAGAGTTTTCAAGTTGAGGCGAGCCGGAACCCCCATTTCTGTCAAGCAGCTCTCTGTTTGTCTCTAAAAGAGTTTCGGGTTTACCGCAGTCATACCAGCCGTCAATATCAAGAATTCCAAAAGGCTCACCATTTTTAAGCATAAGCTGCATGGCATCTGTAAGCTGGTACTCCCCTCTGGTTTTTATATCTTTCTCTTTTAGCTCCCGACAGTATTTCATCAATTTTTGACCACTGGCAAAATAGTAAACACCCACAATCGCAAGATTGCTTACCGGTTCGGAAGGCTTCTCTATCAGCTCTGCCACATGATTACCATCCATAACTACAACGCCGAATCTGGAAGGATCATCCACCGGTGATGTTACGATCATGTTTCTTCTTTCGCCTTTCAAGACCGATAGGTCGGCAGAGAACAGAGTATCTCCAAGAACGATCATAGCAGGACCTTCATCTACAAAACGCTCTGCAAGAAGAACAGCAGAAGCCAGGCCATCTGCCTCTTCCTGTAAAGCAAAATCAATTCTTATGTCGGGATAAGTCGATCTTGCCCAGGAAACAATAACATCACCGAGATAGCCTACAATAAGTGTGATGTGATCAACATCAGCATCCAGCAGCGAATCAATTACATGCGCAAGCATAGGACCACCGGCAACAGGAATAAGAGGTTTCGGCGTAGACCATGTAAGTGGTCTCATTCTTGTGCCTTTGCCTGCTGCGGGAATTATACAGTGCATTTAAGTCAGCCTCCAGTATTCCAGTCATTTTCGTCAAGCAGAATCTCCGGGTATTTCCCAATTACATAAGAGTGAACAAAGGCTCTGATGCGAAGACCCGTTTCCATGGAAAGAGACTTTTCTGCCATTTCCTGTGCAGCATAAGTAGTAACAACTGCAATCATATTCTTTACATCAGGGATCAACGAAGGTGCAACACTGAGTTCATCAACGCCAAGGCCTATCAGAAGAGGTACTGCCAGTGGGTCACCCGCCATTGAACCACAAATTCCAACCCACTTGTTTTGGGAATGACAGACTCTTACAACGCTGTCAATCTGCCTTAAGACTGCCGGATGGAAGGAATCGTAAAGATCTGCAACTTTGGGGTTCCCGCGATCTACTGCAAGGGTATATTGAGTAAGATCATTTGTGCCTATGGAGACAAAATCAACATATGGCAGCATAAGATCCAGAGCAATCACGGTCGCAGGGGTTTCAACCATAATTCCAACCTGCATATTTTTGTCAAATGGGATTCCGCTGGAAGCAAGATCATTCTGAACAAGCAAAAGCAGATCTCTTAGTCTTCTTATCTGCTCGACATGGGTCACCATGGGAAACATCAATCGTACATTCCCGTAAGCTGAAGCTCTCAAAATAGCACGAAGCTGAACTGAAAACTCTGCAGGTCGGTCAAGACCAATTCGCACTGCACGATATCCAAGGAACGGGTTGGCTTCCCTCACAGTATCCAGACCAGCCCTGAACTTATCACCACCCATATCGTATGTTCTGATTATTACCTTTTTCGGCCGCAGCTCTTCGGCAATCTTTTTGTAGATCTCATAATGATCTTCCTCGTTTTCTCCATTTTCCTGGATCAGCCGCAGAAATTCAGTTCTAAAAAGCCCAATGCCGTCTGCTCCCAGTTTTTTTACCAGCTCAACCTCATGAGGAAGCTCGATATTGGCAGCAAGCTCAAACTTCACCCCGTCTTCTGTCACCGCAGGTCCGGGGTTCATCCGTTGAAGAACGCTTTCAGCTTCCTGGAATCTGCGCCTTACATCACGGTAGTAATCGAGTTCCTTCTCTGTAGGATTTATTATTACGTGACCATGTGTACCATCCACTATCAGGATGTTGCGGGGGTCTATCTCGGAGGTAACAGATTGAAGACCCACAACTGCCGGAATCCCAAGAGCCCTGGCAAGAATTGTAGTGTGAGATGTTCTTCCGCCCATATCAGTCACGAGTGCAAGAACCTGGCCGGGCTCGAGGCCTGCTGTTTCAGAGGGGTCAAGATCTTTTGCTACAAGAACAACAGGATGATCAAGATCTCTCAACGCCTCTTTTTCTGTCCCTGTTAGTTTTTCAATTACCCTTCGCCCAACATCCTTAACGTCTGCCACTCTTTCGCGGAGGTAGGGATCTGCCATGACTTCGAATTTTTCCATAACACCGCGTAATACTGTGCTTACAGAATACTCTGCATTAACTCTGCGGGAAAGGATCAGACTCTCCACTTCCTTTTTGATGGTTGGATCCTGAAGAAGAAGCAGGAGGAATTCAAGAATTTGTCTTCCCTCTACCACATCTCCCATGGAGTCTGCTATGTTTTCAAGATCATGACGGACTGCCGAGATTGCCTGCTGGAACCGCTTGACTTCCCGATCAGCATCAGCATCAGTATCAAGAGTTTTTCTGGCATGTTTCAGCTCTTCGACTTTCAGCAGGAAAGCAGGTCCTATAGCAATACCATGCGAGGCGGGAATACCTTTAAACAACATCAGATCATCTCTTCTCCGAAACCACTTTTTATAACTTCGACCAAAGCATCCACCGCCTGATCCTCTTCTGATCCACTCGCAGACACTGTTATTTCTGTCCCTCCGGAAGCAGCAAGAGTCATAACACCCATTATGCTTTTTGCATTAACTCTATCGGCAGGGCTTTCCACCCATATGTCGCAATCGAATTCTACTGCGGCCCTTACGATCAATGCTGCGGGACGGGCATGAATTCCCAGCTTATTGGGAACCGTTACTGTTTTCTCTGTCATAGTTATCCTTAAATCTTTTTCTGCTCATGCGAGCAATAAGCTTTCGGTTAAGTCGCTCTGCGGATGTGCACCCTGTATCTTTTGCCTGTATATTCATCATTGCAGCAACCTCAAGCAGAAGAGTAATATTTCTTCCGGGAAGCACTGGTATTTCCACAAGTGGAACATCTACTCCCATTATGGTCATAAATTTCTCTTCCAGTCCGGATCTGTCTGCTTCATCCACAAGGTCAGCATCAAGTAACCTCACCACAAGATCAACTGACTGTGTTTCCTTCGTGGCACCAACCCCGAAGAGTTCAGCGATACTGACAAACCCTATTCCACGGATCTCCATATGAAAACCAATCAGTGAATCTCCTGTGCCAGTAAGACGATTTACAGCTTTCCTGACCCGGACAAGATCATCAGCAACCAGCCTGTGACCTCTCTCTACCAGACCAAGAACTGCTTCACTTTTCCCGATGGCACTTCTTCCCATAACAAGCAGTCCCTCACCGTAAACATCCACAAGCGTTCCATGAAGAGAAATGTGATGCGCAAAAACCTCTCCGAGAAAATCAGTTATCTCGTGTATAAGCGGAGTAGTGTCCTGGGGGGAAAGAAAAAGGGCAGTTTCTGATTTTCCTGCAGCATCAACCAGTTCCGCAGGTGGCGAAAGGCCATTGGTTACTATGCTGCACAACACAGGAAAATCGTAAACATTATCTATAGAGATAACTCTGTCCTCGTGAGATAACTGATTGAGAAGAGTGATCTCGGTCTCGCCGAATATCTGTATCCGGTCATGCATGAAATTGTAAGTGTAGCCCGAAAGACAAAGACCAGGTCTGCTTATATCCGGGGACACAACCATACGGCCGTACCCCCGGGTTTCTGTTACGTCTTTAAGCGCTAATCTCTTGCCGATATACTCATACATAACACCTACAGAGAATATCTCCGGGTCCGGATATCGATCCTGCACGGCCTACTCCTTGCGAGCAAGCTCAACCACCTGAGTGGCTCCTGTTGAGGTTCTGTATGCCGCGCTGAAACAATCGGTTTCCGTGTTGAAAAATATAAGGTTGTCCTCGGAGCCACTGACTTCAAATTCCGTCATTGCAGCATTAGTGGAAAATCTCTTAAGCTCAGCTGCATCCTCCAGAAGAACAGGAACGGTTAGCTCTGATGGTTCTGCTGGTACATACCAGGCCCCCGAGATCAAACTTGTACCGTT
>JAOZLN010000158.1 GCA_029934845.1 Candidatus Sabulitectum sp. | reverse complement strand
ACTCTTGTTTCTCTGGGTTTTCCTGCAGAGTCGAAAGAATTCGATGACCGCTTTACAGAAAAGAAGATCCACAGAGATCGCTGGTAGTAAATCAATGGAGCATTGCAGATTCCGTGTTGTTAGTGTATCTTAAAAAATAACGACTGGAGGATTTGCATGGAGGCTGTTACAGCCGATAATGATTTTCTGGAGAGGGTTCTGGCAGCAGGGGCCATACTCGTTAACATTGGCGATATAGACATCCTGCTGGAACAGATACTTACAGAAGCCCGCTTCTTCACCAATGCAGATGCCGGTTCTATTTATACAGTTGAAGATGATGTTCTTTCTTTTGGCCATTCCCAGAATGAAACTATTACAGGTCGAGGGGAAAGAATCCCCTATACCCGTTTTACAATTCCGAAGAACAGGGCAAGTATGGCCGGATACGTTGCCTGTACCGGAGAGATTCTTAATATCAATGATGTCCGCAAGATCCCGACAGAGGCTCCTTATTCATTCGATGACAGCTACGATAAAATTTCACTCTACCGTACCAGATCAACACTTACGCTGCCACTGATCAACAATCGCAAGATTGTTGTAGGTGTTCTGCAACTGATCAATGCCAGAACAGACAAGCGTGAATTTGTTCCATTCCACAGCACAATGGAGCTTCTTGGTAAATATTATGCAACTCTGGGAGCTCTGGCTCTTGAACGTGCAATGATGACAAGAACACTGCTTATGCGTATGGTGAACATGACCGAGTTTCGTGACCCGAAAGAAACCGGACCTCATGTGAACAGAGTTGGAAGCTATGCAGTGGCTATTTACGATTCCTGGGCCAGAACTAATCATGTTGAAGAAGAAGACAGGATCCATAACCGTGATGTACTGAGAATGGCTGCAATGCTCCATGATGTGGGAAAGACCGGAATAAGCGATGCAATACTTAAAAAGCCCGGCAGCCTTACAATAGAAGAGCGTACCATCATGCAAAACCACTGCCTCATTGGGGCGGAAGTTCTTAGGAACTGCGAATCCACATTCGATGAAATGGCCAGAGATATTGCGCTCTGCCATCACGAAAGTTGGGACGGGTCCGGATATCCCCATGGCCTGACTGGTAAAGATATTCCTTTCATGGCAAGAATAACTGCAATTGCTGATGTTTTCGATGCCCTGAGCTCAAGCAGAGCTTACAAAAGCCCATGGTCCGACAAGATGGTAAAAGATGAAATGGAAAGACTGTTCGAAAACAAATTCGATCCCGGACTTAGGCACCACTTCATGTCCCAACTGGATGTTCTGCGAGAGATCAAAGATACATATCCGGATCAGTAGAAAGAGGGAAAGAATGTACAGAAGAAGAAAAGTAGTGGCGGGAGGGCTATTCCTCCCGCTTCTGATATTCACAGGTTACGCATTGGCGCAGTGGAGTTCAGACTCACTGCTGAATCTTCAGATATGTGACCTTGCCGGAGATCAGACCATTCCCAAAATAGCAGCTACTTCGGATGGAGGCTGCTTTATCTCATGGTTTGATTCCAGAGACAGCGGCTACTGTCTGTACCTCCAGAGGCTTAATGAACTTGGGGAAGTCCAGTTCACAGAAGATGGTTTGCTGATCAGCGCTCATACACAACAGAGCTGGCTGGTTGACTACGACATGGCTGTTGACGGGAATGACAATGCTGTAGTGGTTTTCTCAGATGTAAGGAATCCTGGAAGTGATCTCGACGTGTCTGCTTACATGATTAGCAGCGATGGTTCTTTCCTGTGGGGACCGGATGGGATCTGCCTTTCAGATACAACAGTGCCGGGTTTTGAACCAGCTCCCAAAGTTGCAGTTACCGGCAACGGCAACTGCGTTTTCACCTGGGGCAGATCAGATTTGGAAGATGTTCTGATCTTCCAGAAGATATCACCTGCAGGAGACAAGCTCTGGGGGGATTGGGGCATATCCATCACAGATGCAGCAGCAGATCTTTCTTCTCCCGATGTTGTAGCTGCCGGTGAAGACAGCGTAATAGTACTCTGGAAAAGCTCAACTGGTTCGTTTCCCATGCAGGTAACACATCTCTATACCCAGAAGTTCAGTGATCTGGGTACTGGTATATGGGAAGACACATACATTCAGATCTACAACTCAGGAGCAATCACACCATGGAGCTTTCCTGAAGTAATATCAGACGGTGCCGGAGGAGCCATATACAGCTGGTACGATGCTCCAGGCACTTCAATTTTCAACTCATGGGTACAGCACATAGACGCAGAAGGCACCATGCTCTTTCCCATGAACGGAGCACAGGCGTCTACGAATTCCACAGACAGACTGCACATGAACCCATCGGCTGCCTGTGACGGCGACCAGGTGTTTGTCTTCTGGGTCGAGACAAATGGAAACCAGAGTCAATTCGGACTTTATGGTCAAAAATTCTCAGCAACAGGGGACCGGCTCTGGACTGACAGCGGGTTGGAGTTGTTGCCATTGGGGTCTTCTCAGATATCTTATGTGCGCACATTGTCTGAAGCCTGCGGTTTGTATATTGGCTACCTGATCGGATCTGTGGAAACCGCTGTTGGGTCTTTCAGGACAGATTGCGACGGTTCTGTTACCTGGGGTCCAACGACTCTTTCCGCCTCCAGTCTTGGTGGTAAAGGTGATCTGGGAATATGTGGTGGCTACGGTGAAAGTGCATACTTCACCTGGCAGGACGCAAGAAATGAAAGCGGAATCTATGCTCAGAACATAAACCTGGACGGATCCATGGGACCTTATCTTGGTATTGGAAGCGGTTCAGTTCAGATGGACCCTTTGATCAACATATCTCCCAGCCCGGCAGCAGGCACAGTTAACATCAGTTTTACAATGAAGATCGCTGGATTTGCTTCACTGGACGTTTATGATATTTCAGGAAGACTTGTAAAGAACCTGATGTCCGGTGAGATCAACCAGGGAACGCACATGATCATCTGGGACCGAAGCTATCCCGCTGGTGAGTCTTCAGCTCCAGGGATGTACTTCGTAAGACTTGGTACATCCAGTGGAGGTATCACAGAGAAAATGGTTCTTCTATGAAACCAGAAAAGAGTTCTTCTATGAAACTAGAAAAGGGTTCCTCTATGAAACTAGTACTCTGTCAAGCAATAGCTGTGGTGGTGTTTCTCATTTGTGGTTGTGGAAGCGATAACGTTGCCGGACCTCCGGCGGGCAATGTTAATTACAGAGAGGAAATGAGAGAATTCGTTACAGATATTGGGGTTTACGCAAAAGGAATAGACAACACGTTTATAATAATTCCCCAGAACGGCCAGGAACTTATCACAGACTCTGGAGAGGGGGACGGTACCCCTGAGGCAGACTATCTTGATGCAATTGATGCAACCGGCAGGGAAAGCATGTTTTACGGGTACTACAATGATGATGAGGCAACTCCTGTCCAGGACAAAGAACACCTCCTTCAACTTTGTCTGCTGTGTGAACAGTATGGGGTTGAGGTTCTTGCCACCGACTACTGCTTCACCCACAGCAAAATGGATGATTCATACTCTCAGAATCAGGGAAACGGGTTTATTTCTTTTGCTGCAGACCACCGAGAATTGAACAACATCCCCGACTACCCTGCAGAACCGTACAATATGAACAGCACTGACATCACACAGATATCACAGGCTCAAAATTTTCTCTACCTGATAAACGGTGAGAATTACGCCACAAAGCAAGAGCTGATTAGTGCTGTGTCCGCCACAAACTACGATGTAATTATTATGGACCTCTGTTTCAACGAAGAAATGTTTACAGATCTGGAGTTACAGCAACTTAAAGTAAAGGCTTCGGGCAGCGACAGGCTGGTTGTCTGCTATATGAGTATAGGGGAGGCGGAAGACTACCGCTTTTACTGGGAGAGCAGCTGGAGTAGCAATCGACCAGAGTGGCTTGAGGCTGAGAACCCGGAGTGGGCGGGTAATTACAAGGTCAGATACTGGTATCCAGAATGGCAGGCGATAATTTTTGGAAGCAGTAATTCATACCTGGACATAATTCTTGATGCCGGTTTTGACGGGGTGTATCTTGATATAGTGGATGGCTTTGAATACTTTGAAGAGCAATAAAACTGGCGGGTCACAATCACAACCCGCCATTTCTTTAAACCAGTACTCTGTATACTAAACTATCGCATACTGCCGGCTCTCAGAATACCAGAGCATTAAAGTGAAACATTAAGGTATACAGTGTCGAGGGGCGTGGATAACCTGTTTTACCTTCTTAAAATGAATGAGATATTAAGATTCCGATCGGGGAATGTTCCGGGAACATGAAACTCAGGTAACTGGTATTCCTGCAGCTGGTAACTGGGAATCCACTCTGTTCTTGCCATCCCGCTTGGCCCGGTACAAAGCTGTGTCTGCCTGTTGAATGGCATGGTCAACCGGAACTCCACCACCCTCGGATACTCCAAATGTCATTGTCATATTTATGGAGACTTTATCACATCTGAATGGAGTATCTGAAATAAGTGCCCGTATTTTCTCTGCAACCCTTGCCGCCCCATTCAGTGTTGTTTCCGGCAGAAGAAGAAGAAACTCCTCTCCGCCCCACCGAGAAGAGAAGTCCTGACTTCTGAGGGCCTTTTTCATGCGGCTGGCGACCTCCACAAGAACTTTATCTCCACAGGCATGGCCGTAACTATCGTTCACCCGTTTAAAATCATCAATATCCGCCATGATCAGCCCGTATCGCCTGCTGGTTCTGGAGGATCGGATCTGCTCACCCTCCAGATTTTTCATCATTGCCCGTCTATTGGAAAGACCTGTTAAAGAATCAGATCGGGACAGTTTTTCAACATGGGAATATGCATCTGCCAGTTCTTTATTCACCCTTGTTCTAAATCGTACATTACGGTACACCAGAACAAGAGAAACACCAGCCAGCGCAAGGCCAGCAACCGAAGCCACTATCATTCTTCGCTGAATTGTCTTTTCCTTTTTCAACAGCTCGATCTTGTGTTCTTTCACTTCCGTTTCATATCGGATTCTTAGTATATCAAGTTCGCGGGTACGCTTCTCGGAGAGAATCTCCTCGCGAAGCTTCTCAAAAAGCAGAATGGTTTCCAGAGCTTCTTCATATTTGGACATACCCCGGTAGATCAGTGCTCTCTCCTTAAGAATATCCGTACGGCCTCTGCGGTCGTCCAGCTGCCCGGCAAGCCGTTCTGCCTTCGTAGACAGTTCAAGAGCATCCTCATAATTACCCTGCAGTCTTCCAAGCTCGACCAGTTTTACCGTAGCGGCAAGAATTCCCCTCTTTCTGCCATGCTCCTCTGCGGTGATCATCGATTGATAAAAGAAGGTCTCGGCAGTTTCAAGATCATCCGCAGCAAGAAACACTGAGCCAAGACTGTTCAAAGCCATAGAGACAAGATAGTAATCCCCGTTTGCCTCAGCTTCCGTCAAAGCCTGCCTGTAGATATTCTCTGCCTGGTCCATCCTGCCCTGGGCATAAAGAATATTACCGGTGTTGTACAAAATGCCCGGTATTCCTGCGGTGAATCCCTCCCGGGTGTAAACAGTATGACATTGATTGTAATAATCCAGAGAGGCTTCAAGGTCACCGGAATCTTTAAGAACATTACCGATAGTAGCCATAAGATGTCCCAGGTTGATCTTAATGTAACTGGATCCATCTTTTTCAACAGCCTTTTCAAAAATTCTTAGAGCATTCAGATAGTATTTCAGCGAAAGGTTGAGATTATTTATGAAGAAATGAACATCTCCCAGTCTGCGAAAACAGCGACCCTGCTGGACAGCGTCACCCAGTACCTGAAAAATGTTCAGTGCGGTTGCATAGTATTCCAGAGCAGCCCGATACTCTCCCGAGACTCGCGCCACCTCACCCAGCCCGAACAGAGCCACTGCCTTGCCTTTACGATACCCGGAAGATTCGGCTAGCTCAAGAGCCTGGGAAGTAATTTTACGGCATCGGGATTTGTCTAAGTCAGCAAGGAGAATTGCATACTTGTTGAGAAGGTCAATTCTGTTTTTCCCCTCTGCATCTTCAAGGAGATTCTCTACTTCATGCAGAGATTCAGTTTTTGTATTTTGAGAGGTCATCATCCTGCTCTCCCTAAAATCTCGATTACTTGTAAGCAAACACTATCAATATA
>JAOZLN010000157.1 GCA_029934845.1 Candidatus Sabulitectum sp. | reverse complement strand
TCCAGCTTTTTCAAGTATTCTAAGCCCTTCCTCAATTCCCGGCCCTGCCCAGGAACCTTCAGAGGTTCTGTTATCTTTCAAAAAAGAACTTTTAAAAATAAAAACAGCACGGCCTTCATATTTTCTTCTTAAACCGTCCACAAACTTTGCCGTGGAAAACACAAGCTTCTCTGATTCTATCCCGCAGGGACCCATTAGAATAACAGGAAGACCAGTTTTTAATAATTCCTGAACCACTTTCGAGCCTCCTCCAGGTCATCAGGTGTGTCTACACCCATTGCGTTCCAGTCTCCAACAACAACTTTGATTCCTACACCATTCTCCATCCACCCCAGCTGCTCGAGTTTCTCCTGTACAGAAAGCTCCCCTGAAGGAGAGTTCGCACAAAACGGAAGGCTCTCTGGAGTAAAACAGTAAACCCCCACATGCTGGTGCAAAAATGCGGCCCCCCAGGGAATGGATCTTCTTGAAAAATAGAGTGCTTCGCCCTGAGAATTCATAACAACCTTCACAATGGACGGGTCAGCACCTGAATCAGCAGAAATATTTCTTGCAAGTGTTACAACAGAGTTCGGTTGCATATCCCGGCTTGCAAGAGCGTGTACCCATTCAGGCTGGACGAAGGGTTCATCACCCTGAAGATTAATGATACGATCTCCGGGGCATCCCAAAGCATGCCATGCCATATTAACTCTGTTTGTGCCATTTGCGGCAGGTCCGGTTATAACCGCCTCGTAACCGGCAGATAAAACCTCCTGCCGGATCAGCTCGGAATCAGTAGCAACTACAAGCCTGTCAGGGTTGGCCTTTGAAGCTCCATCAAGAACCCTTAGTATCATTGACCGGCCGCAGATGTCTGCCAGGGGTTTACCCGGAAGCCGGGTAGACTCCATTCTGGCAGGTACTATTACTACCGTCCCAGCCAATTCTCTGACGCCCGTATTGATGCATAAACTACTGTCTCAGATTCATCCGAACCCCATGTCTCATAGCTGGCTCCTATATCAAAAGAGGCTTTTCCCCCTGAGATGACATAGCCCAGACCTCCGGAATATCTGGAAGCCCCGTCTCTCCACAAACCTTCCATGGCCCTGTAGCCGGCCCTGAGGCAGAAACCCGGATCAGTGGTGAACTCAAGACCAGAGGCCATGTAGCTACCTTCGTCTGTAGTGCTGCTAAGAAGATTCATTTCTTTTCTTGCAAAATAATCGAAACCGATGGTAAGTCCAGGGTAGATCTGTGTAGAAACCCCGGCTGCCAACTCACCTGGAACAGAATAATGTGAGGTTGCTTCCGCTGTGGAATTCCCCATGTAATCTCTGTGAACTTCAAGCTCACCGGACCGGTCGGTAACAATAGAGAAACCGGCAGAAAGGTATTCTGTGTTCAGGAAAGCTCCGAAAGTCGGTCCCCAGGATGGAGAAAAAGAGATATCGTCTCTGTACATGGTGGATATGGGAACCACAGTGCCGACAGAATCAACAGCTGTAACAGCATCGCCCATGGCAGACCCGAAAAAACACTTGCCTCCAAGAGAGAAAGCCAGATGGTCTGAGACCCTGGAAGTAATACCAATATAAGATTCACCGGAACCACCGGTCCACCTGATCGTGCCCGACCTGCCACTGGTAAGAATTGTATCTGTCTGATTGATCCTTGACCGATTACCGAGAAGAGCAGAAAACTGCAGCCCCAGCGGTATTGGTATGGTCATGGACACTTCGGGAAAAGCCGCCGCCCCGGACCAGGCAGCATCCTGGGTATCTCGCACCTTGGTTCCCCATGAAAAACCGGTATTCACGGCCCAGGCGGATGCAGCAGGGTTTGCCCCTGAAACCATGTTTGAATCCGGCACGCCAGCCGAAATCCCTCCCATAGAGAATGCCCTGACGCCACCACTGAAGGTTTCTGATCCGATACCGCATGATGGCGGCTGAAATTCGGGTACAAAGCCGGAAACAGAAATCAGGGAAGCAAGCAAAAAGTTCAGAATTATCATAAAGTTACTCCAGATCTATCGTGTTACATGAAATGTACCACAAATATAACCAAGTAAGACTAAATTGTTCCACTTATGTACACCGATTCACCTGGCGAGGGAATAACAATCTCGGCCTTACTGTCACGCTTGATCAGCGCAGCAAGAGCCTCAGCCGACTTTTCCTCACCATGAACGATCGCAACCTGTTTAACATTTTCGCCAATTGCATGGAAGTACCTCATTAGAGCATCTGAATCTGCATGAGCACTGAAACCGTCTATTTCCACAACTTCCGCTTTAAGAGCATAGGGTTCCCCAAAAATATTTACCTTCTCCAGTCGCTGGCCTATTTTCCGTCCAAGAGTGTGCTGCGCCATAAATCCAACAAGAACAATGGTAGCGCGGGGATCTGTAACGTTGTTCTTAAGATGGTGTCTGATCCTGCCGTTCTCACACATTCCAGAAGCAGAAATAATGATCATTGGCTCTTTCATGGTGTTGATAGATTTCGACTCTGCTACATTCTGAACAAAGTGAAGATTCCTGAATTGAAATGGGCTGTGTCCGGCATAAAGAAGATCTCGGAGTTCCTTGTCGTAAACTTCCGGATGCAGCTTGAACACCTCGGTGGCGTTGAATGACAGGGGAGAATCAACATATACCGGAATATCAGGCAGTCGTCCTGCAACAAAAAGAAGGTTAAGGAAATAAAGAACCTCCTGCGTTCTTCCTACGCTGAAGGCAGGAACAATAATTTTGCCACCCCGCCTGGCAGTTCTCTTTACCACCTGTTCCAGTTCCAGAAGTGATTTCTCCTGCTTTTCGTGATTCCTGCCACCGTAGGTACTCTCTGTTATTAGAAAGTCAGGTCTGGCAGAAAGATCAGGATCGCGGAGGATCGGTCTGTCAAATCGACCAAGATCCCCTGTGAAAAGCAAAGTACGCTTCTTGCCATTCTCCTCCAGGGTCAATTCAACCTGAGCACTGCCAAGTATATGCCCTGCCTCAAGAAAACGCAGAGTTATTCCCGGAAAAATGGGAAAGGAAAGGCCGTATGGGATAGATACGAATTTCTCAATAGCTGAAAGAGCGTCTTCCAGATCGTAGAGCGGCTCGATGGGAGGAAGGTCTTCTTTAGCCCTGCGTTTGTTTAAATATTCAGCGTCTGCCTGCTGAATATGAGCAGAATCAGGCAGCATTATTGCAGCAAGATCTCTTGTGGCTCCGGTGGAAAAGATCATTCCTTTAAATCCGTTCTTTACCAGCCCTGGAAGTTTCCCGGAATGATCAATATGAGCATGAGACAGAATCACAGCATCAAGAGATGCAGGCTCATAACCGTATTCACGATTCAATCTTTCACTGTCATTTCGTCTTCCCTGGCTAAGCCCACAGTCAAGAAGGATTCTTTTTCCTGCAACTTCAAGAAGATGTTGCGAACCGGTAACAGCTTTTGCAGCTCCATAGAAAGTAACTTTCAAAATTATCTCCTTTAATCGGGTATTTGTTCTTTTCTTTTCCGCAGGCTTACTATGTTCACAGGCTCCTTCAGTTGCAACCTGCAGAACTAGGAGCGTGTCCGAGAATACAACATCGGCATTAACATCCACATAGCTGGCTATAATCCTCACAGATTATTGTCAAATAGCGGTGCTATTCTTCGCAAATTTGTGAGGATTATATCTCAGCAATGCAGCGTTACTGCACAATGCCTATTGTCAGACACGCTCCTGGAACTGAAATGCTCTGCAAATGTTATGGACAAGAGAGGTGAAAGGTTCTAGATTAGGCCTACAGATGTTGATGGGTTAACTGTTGTTAACCCCGGGTAATCAAGGCGGTTCCCGCTGGATCTGCCGTTTCAATAGGAGGATCAATGAGAATAGCTCTAATCATCGTGCTGGCGCTCAGCCTGAGCATGTTTGCTGATACTGTCTATCAGCGAATCGAAAGCGATCACGATCTAACCGTGGACCAGAGAGCAAGATATCTGGTTTACAGCGTACTCGACAGAAGCAAACTTCCTGCAGAGTACACTGTTGACGCAGACTTCGACAGAAGCGGAACACCTGCTCTTCACGAAGCAACTCTGCTTTATGATCAGATCTCAAACGAGACACTCGAGGAAATACTCACCCTGGCAAACCGTCCGAATCTTTCCGGAAGTCCGGTAAGCTTTGTCTCCTCAGACGGTAATTTCAGAATCCACTACACTACAACAGGTGCAGATGCCTGCACCCAGACATATGCAGAGAATATTTCTACACAGATGGTTTACTCCTGGTTAACTGAATGCAATACCATGAATTTCATTACCCCCCCTCCAGACAACAATATCGGCGGAGACAACCTGTACGATATCTATGTAGCTCACCTTACCGGAGGAACTCTCGGATACACTTCCAGCGGTGGTGAATACAAACCACCGGATTCCACACATTCATGCAGTGCCAGCCATATTGTTATGGGCAACACACTGGGAACCAGCCACGCAAAGGTAACGTCTTCTCACGAGTTCCAGCATGCTATTCAGATGTCTTACGACTATGAAGAACCAACCTGGTTCATGGAGAACTGTGCTGTCTGGATGGAAGACCAGGTGTATGACGACATAAACGACTACTTGAATTACTATTCTGGTGGTGCCATGAGAAAACCCTACATGGGCATAGACAGCGGCAGTATGTACTGGTATGGCGCCAGCTACTGGCCAAGAATGATGGGTCTTATGTTCGGTTATGAAGCAGTCAGAGAGGTATGGGAAAACTGTGCTGCAACCAATGGAGCAAACATGTGGGATGCCCAGGCAGATATGTTTGAGGCCCACGGCATCACTTTTGAGAACGGGTTCATGCTCTACGGCCTCTGGCGCTATATGGTAGGCCCGCAGTGGGGAAGCACTTTTAACCTTTTCGACGAAGAGGCAGACACATGGGGTGCTCCACTGGTATTCAGCTGGCATAATTTCACATCTCTTCCAGGAAGTGGAGATCAGGGATCATATCCACAATACCTTATGGACGACAAGGGTATAGCATGGATAAAAGTTAAGCTGGAAGACTATCAGGGCGGATGGGTTCAGTTTGATTTTGATGGCAGAGACAACTTCGAGTGGAATATCGGTGCTATCATTTACAACGACAGCGATTTCCAGTTCATCTGGGTAGACTGTGATCCAACATCCGGTGATAAAACAATAGCTGTTCCAACCGAAGGCTGGGATTTCGCTGTTTTCTTCCCTGCTTTCATGACGGAAACATCTTTAACCGCAAACTATACTTTTGATCTCAGTTTCTCCACCGGAATTGAAGAGGGAGAATCTCTCACGGCAACTGACCTGACAATAGAGTCCAACCCCATGGTTGCAGGCTCCTCGGTAAGCTTCAACGCTCCGTTTACCGGTCATGCCGATCTTTCTGTGATTGATATGGCTGGACGCAGAGTCTCAACTATGTTCTCCGGAGAGGCAGTGGAAGGGCTTCACACTGTTGAATTCCAGGGTGACCTTGCTCCGGGCACATACTTTGTTGTTCTTCGCCACGGAAATTCTGTTGAAACTTCCAGAGTATCCGTACTCCGGTAGTAATTTCAATGACAAACACTGGTGCCCGGTTTAACACCGGGCACTTTTTTCTCACAACCGTACTTGTTCTGCTTCTTGGAGCATCTGCCGGTTGCAGGTCTGACAAGTCACATTCTGCAGACGCGATGACTCTGCCTGAAACAGGTGATGTTCAGATGCTTATCCAATTCTCCGAATATTCACCGCAGGATTCCATGCCCACTTCTGCCGTTGACTTGCCTTACACCGCCAGTGGACTCTTTTACCCGTCAGAGAGTAACCGTACTGATTACTTTCTAACTATTGCAGGTGAGGCGGATACAATGGGCAAACTGCTTCTGCTTATCCTTCCGGAAGGTGAACTGTTCTCGGGTACAAGAGATCACCTGATTATCTGGATAAACTCAGATGGCATACCGGTGGAAGTCATGCCGGAAATTGATTCCGAACTGCTTTCAGACAGTTTGTGGCGAGACCCTGTTGTACGCCAGCAGACAATTCTTCAACTGGTTCATTTCTTCAAGCCGGATATCGTTCTGCAATTGGCTCCAAAGGCGGAAACCAGTATTTCTATAGTTGAATACTGGAGCAGGAACAGTATTGAGAACAATTTCACAGTAGCACTTTACGTCTCTCCCGCTGCTGAG